>DAOTTS010000265.1:0-19095 GCA_034437735.1 Anaerolineae bacterium | reverse complement strand
TTTCTGCGACCACGACCGGCGGGAGCGTCGAGGTGTGGGCTTGGAGCTTTGGTGACGGTAGTACGGGCAGTGGACGGGTCACCACTCATAAGTATCTAGATGCCGGCTCCTACGCGGCTGTGGTCACGGCGAGTAATACGGTGGGCGCGGGAAGTCTGGTGACGGCGACGACGTTGGTATCGATCACAACCGTTCCCAGAGGCCTGATCCTGGCGCCTGACAACAACGGGACAGCGAAACTGGGCGATACCCTCACCTATACCCATCGATTGACCAACGTGGGGCAGCTCTCTGATACGTTCGCCCTGGACGTCGCTAGCACTCTCGGGTGGTCCCCGGTCGTTGATCCGGCATTGGTTCAGCTTGAGGCTGGGCGGGCTGCCGAGGTCACGGTCTCGATGACTGTGCCGATGACGCCGACCGGCTTAACCGATACGACGACGGTGACGGCTACCTCCCAGAGCGAACCGACCGTCTTCGACACCGCTGTAGACGTCACGACGTTGGACGTCCAGACCGATGCTGACTTTGCGCCGGATCGTGCCCAGAGCGCAGCGCCGGGGGACACGATCACGTACACGCATCAGTTGACCAACACCGGGGACGTGCCGCTCACCTTTGACTTCGAGGTGCAGGAGACTGCTCCGTGGTCGGAGGCGCCGGCCTCCCTTGTGGTGGATCCCGGTATCTCTTCGCAGGTCATCGTGACGGTCACGGTTCCGACCGGCGCCGGCGCTGGAGAGACCCACGCGGTCACTATCACGGCCGAAGCCCGGGATGCCGTGGGCGTGGCTCCTTACGTGCGCGACGTGACGACTGTCACCCAGGTCTTCGGGGTTGCTCTGGCCCCGGATCGGATTGGGGTAGGGGAGCCGGGTGACGTTGTGGCCTATACACATACCTTGACCAATACGGGCAATGGTGAGGACACCTTCAATCTGGAGGCGACTGCACCGATAAGTTGGCAGGTTGCCCTGAGTCCCGGTCCGCTCACGGTTGCGCGCGGAGCTGCCCGCCCCATCACGGTGGCGGTCACGATCCCGGTGGACGCGATCACGGGAACGGAGCAGGCTATCTCGGTGCGTGCGACGTCGATAGGGGATCCCACCCAGGTGGCGACGGTGACGAATACGACACGGGTGGACAGAATTCGCACCGTGACCTATCTGCCCTTGATTATGCGTGGCTTTGAGACGAGTGAAGGGCCGGATCTGATTGTCACAGACATCACCGTGACGCCGGCGTCACCGGCGGCGGGGCAATCTGTCACCGTGCAGGTCACGGTGCGGAACCAGGGCAGCCAGCCGGTGGCCTACGGCAATAACTTCTACGTGGACTTCTACGTGGATCGCGTTCCCCAATCGATGATGGTGGGCGATCTGTCTTGGGGTGCCCAAGGGGCTTGGTTTGGCGTGGGGGAGGCGTATACCTTTGAGGGTGCGCATACCTTTGACGCTGCCGATTCGTACCAACTCTACGCGCAAGTCGATACCGACAACACAGTCAAGGAGAGTTGGGAGGGCAACAATCAGTTCGGCCCTCAAGCCATCACGGTCACGGGCTCCGGAACCAGCAGCAGTGATGAGGGCCCTGCCCCCGCTACCCCGGTTTCACCTCGGCGACCGCGTCCGACGCCGACCCCCGGGATGCCCGAGAATCCATAGCCGGCTCGACGTTGCCTGTGGTTGCGTTTGTGGACAGATGCGGGTACACTATAGGTGGATTGTGTGCGATCACTGTTGGTAAACACAAAGGCAATTAATGATGAAAAATGCCACGATATATTGCTTGGGTTTACTCGTCTTGATGACCCTTGGCCTGATCGTCGGATTAGGCGTCGCGGGGAGACCGGTTGGTGCGCAGGAGCCACGACCGACTCCGACGAATGTGGGTGACGAACCGAGGCCCTCTCCGACGCCGGTGCCCGATACGCCTACACCCGTGCCGGATACAGCGACGCCGGAGCCAACCGCAACGCCGGGGGAGCCGCAGCCGACGAACACGCCTGAGCCTCCCCCACCCGAGCCGACGGATACGCCTGGGGTCGTGCCGTCTACACCGAGACCGCCATCGGACGATGGTGCGCAGGGCGATCGCGACGATCAGGCCCCCCAGAGCCTGCCCGCACCCGGTGCACAGGCTGGGACGACCGACAAAATACCCAATACTGGGTTGATGAACGTGGAGCGATGGTCGATTTCGTTGCTGGCTGTCGTTTTGGTAGGTGTCCTGTTTGGTGCCCGCTATCTGCGTGGACAGTTCCAACCATCCCCGGACGAGCACGACCGGCACTGACCTGAACGACACTGCTTCGTCGATAGCTGGAGCCCGACTGTTACCCAATAACGGTCGGGTTCCAGCTTTTCTGTTGAGCATTCATACGCACTAGATGGCTTTGTTATGGAGCGGGAAGGGGCAGTGTACTGATTTCACCCATGGTTGAGGAGAGCGGCGTAAGTCGAAAACGCTCGTAGATAACCACGGATGCGTAGGCAGGGGGGGCGATGTTATCCGTAAAAGGATGCGGGTCGCGGATCGACAGCCCCCCTGCTACCCACTTAAGGGTCGGGATCGCGCCGAGTCCCGGCTGCATATCGTGCATCCCCAGCCACGTTCCGGTCTCGTCGTGCAGTCGAACGCTGATGGCATAGTCCTGGACGATGGGGGCCGTCGTGAGCCAGGTAAGATCGAGAACCGCTTGGTTGTTCCGCATGTCCAGTTCAGAGTCGACGAGGATCATTCTGTCGCCAAAAGGGAGGTACCGATCGTCATCGTGAGGGACGGGTAAGGGGAGGCTTAGGAGCTGAGCAGGTCGTCCCTCGGGATCGGTGAACTGGAGCTGAGGTCGTTGGTCGATGGAGGTGGGAAGTATGGTCGTCCGGCATTCTCCCGGTTTGAGGGCGGCTAAGGTATGGGACTGGGATCCTGTGGTGAGGGTGAGGGCAGCGCCCGGCCCGCACCAGTGTAGGAACATCAGAGCGTTGGGGCCCTCACGCGCGTCGTAATCAATCCCACGCAAGAACGGCCCCCGGTTGGCGACCCAGCCTGCCCAGGGCCTGCGGGTGGGTAACTTGGGGTAGGTACAATCCAGCGGCAGGGGGGGGAGCGACGTCGATCCCAGGTCCTGGAACGCCCCGTCCTCAACGGTGTAGGCGCCCAGCGTCAGATAAGCGAGGTCGCTACACCGGTCGATGGGCAATTGGAGTGGGAGTTCGGTCACGCGTATCTCGCCTGGGATGAGAGAGGTGCCTAGTCTGAGGTCCTTCGCCGCTAATAGGGTTTCGTTTGTGTCCCAGAGTCGTGCGGCGAACGAGGGTTCGGGTGATGGTGAGTTTGTAACTCGCCACGCGACGTGAAGGGCCATCGTCTGTCCCGGAGTGGGATCGCCGGACCAGCGATAGCCCAGCAGACGCAGCGGCCCAAGGTCTGTCTCGGTCTCGATCGGTACTCCCTCGAAATCATCCGGGAGTGTCTGTAAGGGGCGTCTTGCCAGGTGATAGCCCCCTCCAATAGGCGTGAATGACCACGCGTCCCATTGATAGCGGTGGGTTGTGTAGAGGGGGCGGTTGCCCGCGTCCTCGGCGCGTTGCTGCCAGACGTCTTCGTAGGTCATCTCGTCCTCAGGTACGACGTAGGTGACTTCAACGCCTGACCCTTGGTTCTCGACCTGTTGCAGGGTCCAGAGCGGCGTCGCCCACCGCCAATCGGCCAGAATCAGGGCGCCGGGCTCGGCGGCTTCGAACAGGGGTTCGGTTCGCTTGCGGGTGGACGTGTCTATCGAAAGGGTGCCGAAGTCATCGACACGCGATAACAGATGGAGGAGGAGGAGGCCGATGGCCAGGGATTTGCCCGTTCGCCAAACGCGTCTCGGATTTCGTCTGCGGTTCCGCAAGAGCTGGTGGTCTATGGCGGCGACCAAGACACCCAGCGCGATAACCATAGGCACGTAGGCCGGCATAAGGTATTCGACGGTTTGGGGCGCCCGGTACGTGATCGTGACAAACGTGTGGATCAGCCAGGTTGCGAGGAGGACGATGGCAAGCCTGCGGTGGGAGACGAGCAGCCAGAGACCGGCGACGATTATAAGCAGGAGGACGGGACGGGGAAACTGCATCCGGAACAGAGAGGGGAGCAGCGGGATCCGGAGCGCGAGATCCGCCGGCGTCGCAAAGGCAAACATATCCCCCCCAAAGCCCCGGGCCAGTACGTGATCCCAAAATCCGTGCCACGTGACAAGATCTCCAGGCGCCAGGGGAACTCCGGACATACGGTCGCGCAGGGGAAGGAGGAGTTGCGGCAGCGACCACGCCAGGATGGTCAACAGGGCCGCCCGCCACCAGCGCTTGGGTTCGATGATCAATCTGGGGCGATGCAGGACCAGTCCTACGAGCCATCCCACCGCAACAAAGGCCAGGGAGGGATGATGGCCGATCCCCAGCCCGGTCGCTACGGCCAGCGTGTGGAGAGCGCGTCGCTGAACCTCAGACGCAGGCGGTGCCTGCTCGTACCGGGCGAGGGCAAGGAATCCCCAAGCGGTGAAGAGCACGGTCGCCATTCGAATGTTGGCCGTCGTCGCCTGATGCCAGAAGGTCGTCGCGCTGCCCAGCACCAGGGCCGCGGTCAGGCCGCCGAGTTGGCCGGCTGGGCGGGGATATCTTCGTGACTCTGCCCAGGCTGTGACCGATTTCCAGATAAGCCACAGGGTTGTCGCAGCGAGGAGGGCACTGAAGAGGTTGGTCCGAAAGGGCGCGCGCCTTATCGGTATCAGATGGGTCCACAGCCAGGCCAGAAGCGAGTAAAGGGGATATCCTGGGGGATGCGCGATGCCCCAACCTGCAGCGACGAGCTGGAACTCCCCCGCGTCGGCGGGAAGGATGTCCAGAGCCGTCGTGCCTGCGTAAAGCAGCCCAAAGCCCAACCAGACGAGCAGATCAGGCGCGAGCATAACCCACGCGTGGGATCGACCGTGTTTGCACCGGTGATCCCACGCGCTGCCTTCTGAACCTGCGGTCAAAGCTCACTCCGCCATAAGCTGCTGGGCGCGTTCGGCCACCCGTTTGGCGGTAAATCCAAACTCCTCCGCGATCCGCTGATACGGAGCAGAGGCGCCGAAATGGTCGATACCGATCACGGCCCCGTAGCTGCCCACGTAGCGTTCCCAGCCCAGCGTGATGCCGGCCTCAATCGCCAGTCGCTTGATGACGTCCTCTGGGAAGACCTGGAGCTTGTAGAAGATTGGCTGCTCGTCAAAGAGCGACCAACAGGGCATACTGACGACCCGGGCGCCTATGCGGCGTTCCTCGAGGAGCGTCTGAGCCTCCAGGGCCAGCGATACCTCGGAGCCGGTGGCGATAAGAATGAGGTCGAGGCGATCCAACGGTGAGTCGCGCAAGACGTAAGCGCCCCGCGTCACCCCTTCTTCAGCTTTCTCTGCCGTTTCCGGCAGGATGGGCAGCTTCTGACGGGTGAGTGCCAGTCCGACGGGGCCGTCCTGATGCTGGAGCGCGAATTTCCACGCCGCCGCGGTCTCGTTGGCGTCCGCCGGGCGAATCATCGTAAGGTTCGGGATTGCCCGCAGTGACATCACGTGCTCGACCGGCTCGTGGGTGGGGCCGTCCTCACCGACAAAGACCGAGTCGTGCGTCCAAACGTAGGTCAGGGGTAGCTCCATAAGCGCGGCTAATCGCACAGACGGACGCATATAGTCCGTGAAGACCATAAATGTGCCGCCGTAGACCCGCAAGCCGCCGTATAAGGCCATGCCGTTGAGGAGCCCGCCCATCGCGTGTTCCCGCACGCCGAAGTGAAAGTTCCGCCCTTCCGGGCTCTCCTGCTGGAAGGCAGGATAGTCTTCCAAATAGGTCTTGTTCGAGGGATGAAGATCGGCCGATCCCCCGATCAGTTCGGGAATGACGGGCGCGAGGGCCGTGAGCACCGCCCCGGACGCGGAGCGCGTGGCTATCACGCCCTGATCCGGCTTGAAAATGGGAACCGCGCTCTGCCAGTTATCGGGCAGTCGGTTCTCCAACACGCGATCCAGCTCCCTGGCCAATTCCGGATAGGCATCCTCATAGTCTGTCAGCATATCACGCCATTCGGCTTCCGCTTGAGCGCCCCGGGGCATGGCGAGACGATAATGAGCCAGAACGTCCTCCGGCACAAAGAAGGGCTCCATACTGGGCCAATTAAGTTCCTCTTTGGTCAGGTGGACCTCCTCCTCACCAAGGGGCTTGCCGTGCGCCGCCGCGTCGTCGTGGAGGTTGGGGCTCCCATAGGCGATGTGCGTTTTGCAGAGAATGAGGTGGGGCTGTCCTTTCGTGCCCTGCGCGGCCCGGATCGCCTCCTCGATAGCCTCGGTGTCGTGACCGTCGATCGTTTGGACGTGCCACCCATACGCCTCGAAGCGAGTAGCGACGTCCTCGGTGAACGCCAGATCCGTGGAGCCCTCAATGGAGATCCGATTGCTGTCATAGAAATAGATGACCCGGTCGAGCCCGAGATGGCCTGCGAGCGAAGCTGCTTCGTGCGAGATGCCCTCCATCAAGTCCCCGTCGGAGACAATGGCGTAAATCCAGTTGTCGAAGATCGGATAGTCAGGCCGGTTGAAGCGGGCCGCCAGATGTTTCCCGGCGATAGCCATACCGATGCCGTTGGCGAAGCCCTGGCCCAGTGGCCCGGTGGTCGTCTCGATGCCTCGTTCCGGGTCGCGCTCCGGATGACCCGGCGTGACGCTTCCCCATTGCCGGAACTGCTTGAGATCTTCCAACTCCATCGGATAGCCCGTCAGATAGAGCAGGCTATAGAGGAGCATCGAGCCGTGGCCGGCAGATAGGACGAAGCGGTCCCGGTTTGGCCATTTCGGATTCCGCGGGTTATGTTTGAGATGGTGAGCCCACAAGGTATAGGCGACATCGGCCATCCCCATCGGCATACCTGGATGCCCAGAGTTGGCCTTCTGCACGCCGTCCACTGCTAACATACGCAGTGCGTTGATGCTCATCTGTTCAAGGTCTCTATGTGCCATTTTTTGTTTCCTCCATCCTTTGTGTGGGTGTGCTTACTGAATCGTTGAACGTCGCTTCCTTGACGCAAGCAGACGATGTGTTCCTTTCCAGCTCGCCGCTTTCTTTAGACGATTCTGCTCGTACGAGGCTCAGTTTAGCACGCTTTGGCTTCCTTGTCACATTACGGAGGGCTGCTGTCTTTCTTCTGCCCTCTCATCCCTGTTCCCGAGCTCGATCGACCAGCGTGCGAAGGGCGATCGTTATCCGGCGAGGAACGGGGGTCAGCAGGTCGATCTGCTCCCATTCCTGGGCTATCCGCGCGAGCGCCCGGTAGGAGATCTCGTCAGAGAACGCTTCATGCAGTTTCTTGAGCGTGAACTGCCCATTCAATTCGTTGACGGCATAGTCGACGAGTGAACACTGGAGTGGGGTCAGGCTGGGGAATGCGCTGGGCGGCCGTATCTGGGGATTCATCACGGCTGCCAGTAGATTTTCCAGCCAGAGGATGGCGTCGTCGATGAGATGGCCCATCTGGAAGTAAAGCCGGTTGGACCACTCGGCCTTGCCCTCCAGATCGTGAATGAAAGGCGGCGAATCGACCATTGTGCCGTAGGCCGCGAAGGGAAACTCTGCTGCGTTGAAGAATCCCACGTTTGGCGTCACGGCCTCGGCGCGGAGGATGTCCCAGCGGTTTTCGGTGACGGTGAAATCCAGCATAAAGGTGATCAGGATCCCGCCTTTCAGGCGCCAATACCAGTAGGCACCGATGCGCCCCTGGTAGCCGTCGACCCTCTCACCGATGCTGTTCAGCATTTGATCGGCGAGACTCAGGGCTTGATGGGATGGGTAGAAGTGTGCCATGGGCTTTTAGCTTTCTCCGGCTTTCGCGGGGGGGAAGTGCTCCCGTACATAACTTATCTCTTCTTCGCGAGTCGTCACCTCGCCGTCAAGTTTCGCGCCCTTGAGGGCCGTCAGGATGGTGCGGTACCGGGGGCCCGGCTCCAATCCCATTTGCTTGAGATCGTTGCCGTCGATGTGCGGTTTCACCTTGTACCAGGCGTCGGCGTACTGCTCAAGTTTTCCTCGTACCTCCCCATCATCGGTGATCAACCAGAGTATCGCGAGGACGTTGAGAGCGTAAGGTTCAAGGAGCGTGACGATTTCACTGGGCTTGGTTGCTTTTTTGAGCGGGCTGTTGATGGCTTGAGCCTCACGGGCCCACGTGTGGGTGTCGACCAACCGGCTCCAAAGCCTAAGTCTCTTCTCAATTGCCTTGAATGCAGGGTCATCGAGACGATGGAGGAAGATCGACCAATAAAGAAGTTGAGTGTCCTCGTCGGACAGCTGCCATTGTTCGGGGTCGAAGGAGCTTCGCAAGCGCTGAAAGCGGTCGCGAATCCACGCATCACTTTGTAGGTTGGGATGCAGGGCCTGGAGCACGCCGAACTCCTGAAGTCGATCAAGTGCGCGTTCCGGTCTATCTTCCTGGAAGATCAGGTCGAGTTCGTGGCGGATGCGCTCTCCGGTGATGCGGTTGAGGAGGGGTAGCGCTTCTTCGATAAGCGAAGCGCTCCGCTGATCCAACTGGAATCCCAGGCGGGCCTCGAAGCGTGCAGCCCTCAGGATGCGGGTGGGGTCATCGACGAAGCTCAGACTGTGCAGTACTCGAATGACGCCCTCCTCCAGATCCGATTGCCCGCCGTAGAAGTCCAGGAGTTCCCCCCACCGCTGCGGATCGAGGCGGATGGCCATTGTGTTGATCGTGAAGTCACGGCGGTGAAGATCCTGCTTGATCGAGCTGCGTGAGACCATGGGCAGTGCCGTCGGATGTTCGTAGAACTCGGTCCGTGCTGTGACCAGGTCGATGAACGCCGGGAGGTTGGATTCGTTGCTCGGATGGCCGGAAGGCAGGGATGGACGTTGGGTTAGATCCTTGCCGTGTGACTCCCTACGGACCTTTTCCCAGATATCGTCAGGCAGGAGCCACTTGACCGTGCCGAAGCGGCGATGGCTGCGGATCTCTCCTCCGCAGCGCGCTTCCATCGTCTCTCCTAATCGTATCGCATTTCCCTCCACAACCAGGTCGATGTCCACGATGTCCTGTCCAAGGAGCAGGTCGCGGACGATGCCTCCCACGAAATAGAGCATGTCGCCGGTATTGGCGGCCCGCTCGCCCATTTCGTGGATGAGCATCAGGACGGGTTTGGGGATCGACTGTCTCATAAGGTGGGTGATCCGTTTCCGCTGCAGGGTCTGGGAGGTCGGAGGGATCCGTATCATATCGGTTCGGGTGACGACGCCGATGATCTGGCCGTCCTCCACCACCGGGATCTGCCCCCAGCCGGTCTGGATCATCAGGCTGCGCAGCTGTTCTGCGGAGTCCTCAGGCGACACTGAGATCTCGCCCTGGCTCATAATCCGGCTGATGGGATGCCTGCCTAATTCGTGTTGGATGGCCCGGTCCACGGCATTACGGGTCACCAGACCGCAGACGCTGCCCTGCTCATCCACCACAGGGAAACCTTCGTGGCCCGTATGGAGCATCTTCTCGGCTAACTCAGTGATCGCATCGTCGGGGCTGACCGTCTGGACGCCGTACGACATCAAGTCTCGAACTTTGATGCGCGGTTGGACGTATTGAGGCAGGATGTCGCGCAATTCCTCGCAGACCTCATCAGCCTGTTGTTCTCGGATGAGAGCGGCTGCCGCTCGGCGGTGTCCATCGCCGCCAAAGTGACGAGCCGCCTCCGCGACGTTGATGTCGTTGGTATCGCTTCGTGCGACCATCTGCGTATTTCCGGCAATCTGGACGAAGATGAAGAGGGCGCTGGGCTCCAACAGATTCTTGAGTTTGTGGGCCAGGGTGGAAACTTCTTCATCGACCCCACCCGGAGAACGGGCCCAACTTATGACGACCGGATGCCGATCCACCTCCAAGGTCTCCAGATGGGCGTGAAGCTCCTGATAGATCTCTAATTGGGTCTCGGATAGCGGATGATCCAGAAACTCAATGGCGATTTCGAGGTTGGCACCCTGATCAACGAGCCACGCAGCCGCTCGCATATCTCGAGGGGTGGTGGATGCGTAGGTCAGGCTTCCGGTATCCTCGTAGATGCCGGCCAGCATCAAGGTTGCTTCGATAGGAGAGACCGGCGTGAGGCGGGTTGAGAGCGTTTCGATGAGTAACGTCGTTGCCGCACCTAAGGTCTCACACTGGAATTGCCAGTTGGCTGGCGGGGATTCAGGTGGGGTGTGGTGATCGATGACCAGAACCTGATCGACCGTTTTGCTCATACCGCGGACGTAGGTGATCTTCTGCGTGTCCACCAGGATAACCCGATCAATGGCCGTTTTGCGACTGAGTGTGTCGGGATCTACCAGGGAGAACCTGGAACCGTAGAGCGAAAGGAAGGCCCTGACGTTGCGGTTGATCCGGTGAGGAAGCACGGGTGTTGCGTGCGTGTAAAGCTTGTGTGCGGCCAGGAGACTGGCAATCGCATCGAAGTCGGCGTTCTCGTGGGTCAGGATGACCTGCATTCCACGGTTGTCTTTCGGTTGGTTCCGTTGGCTGGGTTCCGGCACACCGGCTCCTTGTCTGAGTGTCTGGATGGTCTATACCGATCGAGTCTGCGCCCTCACTTGCGCAAAGCCCATGTGAATGATCCATTTAATCGATTAGAGTCATTGAAATTATAACATGCAATGCGTTCTGAGACACCTCCATGCTTTGGGGTGCGGATGGCGTAGGAGCGCTCAATGCTGAGTGAGTTTGTGGGAGTGAGTTTGTGGAAGTGGGTTTGGCATTCTGATGCGGGTGCTGTATGATGCATACGAGCCACGCCGCAGGCCTTCGGTCGGTGGCAGTGCTCTTGGCGTGTTTGGACCTATTCGTCTATCAGGAGGGCAGAGGGGGAATATGGCACGAAGACGATCCTCGCGGTCGCGACGCAGGGTGAGACTATTGGGCTTTGAGCGAGTGCTCTTTGCTCTTGGGGTCACACTTTATCTGATTGGGCTATTTGGTGCCTTTAGAATGCTGGCGATGCCGACGACGACCGTGACCGCGCTGCTGGCTGCCGGCGGTGGGTGTCTGCTCTTTATTCTCTTTGCGCTGATTTTCTAGGTCACTGGGTGGAAGGGGTTCGATGATGTGGGATCAATGGGATCAGATGTCGCTGTTTTCCGATGCGGATCGGCCGTACTCGGTGAGTGAGGTGACCGGCAAGATCCGGACGCTGCTCGAACAGGAGCCGGAATTTCAAAATCTCTGGGTGGAGGGAGAGATCTCCAACTTTCACCGGGCGTCCTCCGGGCACATTTACTTTACCCTTAAAGATGCCGGTGCGCAGTTGGGAGCTGTGATCTGGAGGAGCCAAGCCCGACAGTTGAACTATCTCCCTCAGGAAGGGGATCAGGCCCTGGCCCACGGACATATCGGGCTCTACGAACAGGGCGGACGGTACCAGATCTACGTCGATGCTCTGCAGCCCGCAGGGCGCGGGACCCTCTACCAGGAGTACGAGCGCTTGAAGGCGAAGCTCGAGGCAGAAGGGCTCTTCGACCGGGCGCTCAAGCGGGCCTTGCCCCCTTTCCCGACGTGTTTGGGGGTGGTCACGTCCCCAACCTCGGCGGCCTTTCAGGATGTGCTGAACGTCCTGCGACGTCGGTATCCGCTGGTTCGGGTCCTGCTCGCCCCTACGCTGGTCCAGGGGAAGCGTGCGCCCGCCCAGATCGTCGATGCACTCGAACGCATAAACGCCCGCAGCGACGTGGATGCGATCCTGGTCGTGCGTGGTGGGGGATCCATCGAGGATCTTTGGGCGTTCAACGATGAGAAGGTCGCTCGGGCCATCGCCGGCTCGCGCCTTCCCATCATCTCCGGGGTGGGCCACGAGACCGATTTCACGTTGGCGGACTTTGCCGCCGACCGTCGCGCCCCGACGCCCTCAGCAGCGGCGGAGGTCGCGACCCCCGATGCCCGCGAGCTGGGTGCGGCGCTCGCTCAGGTTGATACGCGATTGCGCCAGGCGATGGACCAGCAGGTCTCCACCCGGCGGGATCAGTTGGGGATGCTCCGGCGCACGCTCCGCTACCTATCTCCTCGTGCGAAGATTGCCGATGCCCGTCAGCGCACCGACGACGTGACGGCTCGGCTGGAGGCCGCGGCGCGGCGCCAACTCGCCTGGCAGCGACAGCGTGTCGAGGGGTTAGCCGCCCGTCTTACGTCGGCGAGCCCTGACAGCGTGCTTCGGCGAGGCTATGCGATTATCCGTGTCCGAGAAACCGGCAAGGTCCTGACCTCCGCCGGAGAGGCTGAGGTGGGATTGGGGTTAGCCCTTCAGCTCCAAGACGGGGTGATCCCGGCGCGCGTGGAGGAATCTTGAGAATCGGGGGTATCTAACCCCATAGATTCTACTGCTTTGACCGCCTCAATCGTAGTAACCTTTGAGGTCGTTGACCTTAACGCGGAGGATCTCTTTGGCCATCTCCCAGGATTCTCGAAGGTACCGGGTGAGTGCGCCCTCTGGAGCTTTTGTGTCGCTTAAGTCCCGGTTCCGCCAATTCACGTCCACCTCGCGGATCCGGTAGCCAGCCTTCTCGCAGAGGTGAAGCAGTTCGACGTCGTAAGCGGAGACCTTCCAGCCTTCGGGTCGAGATTGCGCTTGGATCGCGGCTAGTTGAGGAAAGACCTCCAGGGCGATGGCACGACGGCAGGACTTGAACCCGCACTGCGTGTCGCGGATTTCCTCCAGCAGCACGAGCTGGCGTAGCGTCAGAAAGATCACGCTGCCCAGTTTGCGCACGATCGAGCTCCCCTCGCGCGTGTGCCCCCGTGATCCAATTACGACGTCATAGCCGCGATCATACCACGGTTGGAGCTTATCCCATTCTGAGATGGGCGTGGATTGATCCATATCCGTGAAGAGGATCACGCCACCCTGAGCCGCTTGAACGCCGGCCCAGACAGCTGCCGGCTTCCCTCCATGGGGGATGTCGATCAATCGATATCGAGGTTTGTCCGCGACAAAGGCGGCAACCAGCTCGCGGCTTCGATCGGTAGAAGCGTCGTTGACAATGAGAACTTCCCAACTCGCGGGTTGATCCTTGAGATAGGCATGGACTTCCTCCAGGACACCATGCTCCAGGTTCTTTTCCTCGTTGTAGCAAGGGATGATAATCGATACGTCGGGTGTGGCTTCGGTTGTTGTCATAGGTCTCCACTGCGATCCATAAGCATTCGATCGACCCGGAATGTCCCCGGTGTCGTAGGCGTCTAACGTCCGACACCTAGTCTATCGTATGTGCGGGGATCGGCAACTTTATAGTTCAAGTGATAGGTTGTTAACGGGGGTTAGGGCTCAAAGGTTTTTGTTAGCACCAAGTACTACCTATCATCAAGAACGGAAACCTTTGAGCTCTGCGGTTCCCGATATTTTGCACTATGCTCGATCGACGTTGACAAATGACCGTCGCAAGGGATAATCATGTCCGATGTGTATGAAGATCACCAAACGAATACATCGGAGACTATGAATTGGGAAAACTATGACGGGTAACACGCCGAACAAGGATCAGCCGAATACCGAGACCATCACCTATTTTGTGGACACGCAGGACTCCTTATCTCGCCTGGCCGATCACCTGATGATGCAGCCACGGGTTGCCGTGGACACGGAATCTAACAGTATGCACGCCTACCAGGAGCAGGTCTGTCTCATTCAGATGTCGGTGCCGGGTCAGGATTTTCTGATTGATCCCCTCGCTCTGGACTCGCTTCAACCGCTGGCCCCTTTCTTTGCCTCAGAGCAGGTCGAGAAGATTTTCCACGCTGCGGATTACGATTTGATTGTGATGAAGCGTGATTTTGGATTCCATTGTGGCAAACTCTTCGATACAATGTGGGCTGCCCGCGTGTTGGGATGGCCTGACGTTGGATTGGCCGATATCCTGGAGACCCACTTTGATCATCACGCGAATAAACGCTATCAGCGCTATGATTGGGGTAAACGCCCGCTGGATCCCAATGCGCTTTGGTACGCCCGGATGGACAGTCACTATCTCGTCGATCTGCGGGATTTGCAGGCCGATGCGTTGAAGGCGATGGGGCGATGGCAGGAGGCCCAGGAGATCTTTGCCTATTTGACCGAGACGGTGGACGTGCCCGCGCTGGATCGGGTCGATGACTTTTTCTGGCGCATCAAAGGCCGCCGGAACCTTCGACAGTATGATCAACGCGTCCTTTACGGCCTTCATCTTTGGCGGGACCGGGTGGCCGAACGTCTGGATCGTCCCATGGGACGTGTGATCGCTAACCGGCGCCTGGTTAAGTTGGCCCGGATTCAACCCCGTAGCTTCAAGGAGTTGAACCATGCCGGCTTGAGCTCCGGTCAGATTCGACGATTTGGTCGGGAGATCTTGAATACCTTGCGTCAAAAACCCCCAGAACTGCCGCCGCCGCCGGAGCATACCCGGCCTCCGCGCGAAGTGACCGACCGGTACAAGGCCTTGAAGTCCTGGCGCAAAGAGGTGGCCGCGGTGCGCGGGGTTGACTCTGACATCATCTTGCCCAATGCCGTGCTCTGGAAGCTCGCTAAGTCCCCCCCGGATACCCAGGCAGAGCTCGTCGAGATCACGGGCATCGGTCCTTGGCGTCGGGATAAGTACGGTTCAGATCTCCTGGCGTTGACCTCGCAGTAGATCGAGGCTCGATGAATCGGTGAAACCCTTGCCCTATCCCCCTGCGACGTGGCGGCTGATACGGGAGCCCTATCCCAAGCCTGGGCCGCTGAATATGGCGGTGGACGAGGCGATTCTCCGAACGGTGGCCGACCGGGCGGCTCCGCCCACGGTCCGGCTCTACGGATGGTCCCCTCCGACGATGACGTTGGGGCGCGGACAGCCCTTCGAGGATGCAGATCTTCCAGCGTTGCGCCGCCACGGCGTGACCCTGGTGCGACGGATGACGGGGGGAACGGCCGTCCTCAACCGCGACGAGCTGACCTATATGGTGGCGGTGCCCGCCGGGGAGGTGCGGTTTTCCGGCAGTGTAGCAGAAAGCTATCGAGGTGTCAGCGAGGCTCTGCTGGACGCGCTGCGTCGACTCGGCGTGCGCGATGCGGAGGCGAGGGGGCGGGCGGACGGAGGCGAACGACCGCATGCACCCGCGCGGTCGACGTCCCGGTCCGTGGTTTGTTTTGAGATCCCGTCCGATTACGAGATTACCGTGGGGACGCGGAAGCTCGTCGGCAGCTCCCAGATGCGCGTGCGGGGCGGGATCCTCCAGCACGGCTCGTTGCCTCTGACCGGCGATATCGCCGATATCAGTCGATTCCTCAAGGCGCGTCCCGATCCGGCGCGCATCCGCTCGCGGGCGGTGCCGCTGGATGCGGTCGTGGGGCACGCCGTGACGTGGGAGGAGACCGCCGATGCCGTGGTCGGCGCGCTGATGGAGGTTCTCAACCTGACGCTGGTCGAGAGTCCCCTGGTGCCTGCTGAGCGCGAGCGGATGGATACCCTGGTCTCAGAGAAATACGGGAATGAGGCGTGGACGCGGCGGCTGTAGGCTGATCACCTCGTGCCAATCCCCGTTATCATTCTGAGTCCCGGGCAGCTCGTGCTGCCCGGGACTCTTTGCGTTTCTCGGCTGTGGGCGTCTCGCTACATGACGAACGGGACGACGTGCGCGAGAATGACTCAGGCTCGGTCGGCACTTCCTCCGTATTCCGCTTGACTGAGTATCTGCGGTGTCATGCCTTCGGCCCCAAGTATGTGCCGCTTGAGGGTTTGTGCCAGGGTCTGCCGGACGCCCGCAAAGTCTGGATCTCGGACGAGATTGTTGCGCTCGAATGGGTCCGCGTCGAGGTCGTAGAGGAAATCCTCCACGTACACGTCACTGGCCGGATCCTGTCCCGTCTTGTTCGGAGCCCTCACGCTGTACTTCCACCGGTCGGTGCGGATAGCGCGACCGCACTGGCTTTCGCTGATTTGCACGAAGACCTCATCCCGCCACGCCGTCGCCTGCCCCGAGACGAGATCCTGTAAGGGGAGCCCGCGCATAGCTTCCGGCGGGGCCATGCCGGCTGCCGTCACGATGGTGGGGGGAAGGTCCATCAGGCTGGTCAGCGCTTCGGGGGTCTTGCCACCTTGAAATCCCGGCCCATTGATGATCATGGGAACCCGGATGCATCCCTCGTGACAGGATCGCTTGTACTCACTGTTGCGCGTGCGGAAATGGGAGCCGTGATCGCTGGTGTAGATCATCAGCGTATTCTCCGCTAACCCCAATCGCTCCAGCGCATCGCGAACGCGGCCGACGTTCTCATCCAGACTGCGGATGCATCCCAGATAATCGGGATACTCCTCAGCCCAGTCGCCCTTGGTGTCGACGAGATCGCCGGGCACGACGAAGTCCTCAAATTGCGCTTTGGAACCCTTGGGGCCTTCATAATGACCGTGATCGTTCTGATGGTGCGGCTCAATATACGAGACGAAGAGGAAGAAGGGTTGATCGCCGGTTTGATTTTCCAGATACTCGATCACCCAATCGGTTTGGGCGTTGACGCGGTAGCGTCCTTCTGGGAATTCTCGCTTGTTGCCGTCCCCGTCGAACATATGGCCATCGTAGCTGTGAGATGTAAATTCCAGCGTGTCCGAGGCCACCCAGAAATCCGAATACCCGCCCCGCCGTTCAGGAGGGACGGGGCGGACGCGGTAGTCATCGGGGCCACCTCGGGGGCCAAACGAGGCCAGGTGCCACTTGCCGATGTAACCGGTCTCGTATCCGAGATCCGACAGGTAGTGAGCGAGAGTCTTCTCGTCTTGGGGGAGCATCCGGTGATTCGTGTGGACGTTGATCTCCGTCGCGTACTTGCCCGTCTGGATGCAAGCGCGCGCGGGACCGCAGACGGGCTGGGGGGTGAACGCACGTTCAAAGCGCACGCCTTCCGAGGCCAGGCGATCGAGGTTCGGCGTCGTCTCCAGCGGTTGGCCGTAACAGCCGCAGGTATCCCAACGCTGCTGGTCACTGAATAGAAACAAGATGTTAGGTTGATCCATCATCGCTATCTCCTCACAAATTCATAGACAAATACAAACACTGGCGAACTGCCTTCAGTATAGGGTGACCCGCCAAGTCCCGCAAATGCGCGCCTGGCGGTTTCTGGTGTCCTATGATACGCTTGGAATACAGGTCAACGGTGACATCCACGGAGGCGGGATATGGGCGGTGTAGCCCAACTGTTTTTCGGTCTATCTTTTATCGTGAACTTGGTCGTCATTGGGGGATTATGGTGGGCCACGCATTATGAAACACAGATGCGTCCTTTCTGGCGCTCCCTCGCCGTAGGCTGGACGCTCAGCCTGGTTGCGAATCTCGCCTGGATCGCCTACGATGTCCTCACTGGTAGACGTCTCCCCCCACTCTCCGCGATTGACACGCTCTACCTGGCCCGTTATCTCCTCGTCGGCCTCGCCTTCTGGGGGTATCCCAAGCCGCTTTCGTGGCGGCAGGGATTGGGGCTGATCGGGGTGATGGTGGGC
Source organism: Anaerolineae bacterium (assembly GCA_034437735.1). Lineage (GTDB taxonomy): Bacteria > Chloroflexota > Anaerolineae > B4-G1 > SLSP01 > PWVB01. Next base: position 1,552 of record DAOTTS010000265.1, on the reverse strand, counting down.
ACTGTGGGCCTTGCCTGGTTTGGACATTATCGGTCGGTTTGGCGTTCCATCGAGATTGCGTTGGGGGACTTCCTGGGGGTCGCGGTCTATCCCGTGTTGGATGCCGGCGTGATCTATTGCGGGGTGGTTCGGATGAGGGAGACTCGGGATGATCCGTATCGTAAGGTGAAAGGGGTGGTCGTCGCCTCGCTGGTGATGTATGGCGTTGCTAACTGGCTCAACTTCAATCTCAGAGTGGGCCGGCTGGATCCTGCGTCCCTCTGGCCTACGGTCTTCTGGATGCTCTGTGATCTGGGGATTGGGGCGGCGGTCATGACCTACGGTTTACGGCAACGCGAAGGATGATGCTCGGCCTCCGCATTGCCTGAGCGTTCCCAAAAGCATAGTTTCCCCCTGACCTTATCGTTTCCGGTCTTAAGCGGGGACGTAGATGCCCGGAGGAGTGCATCGGCTCGGGTACTAGACCCTACGCGGTTTCTTCCGGGTCGGAGGGGGGCGCGGCTATGGTCGGCTGCAGGTCGGCTTGGCCATACCGCCGGCGGACCCAGAGGACGGTCAGCCATACGCCCAGCGCCATTGCTCCTAGCCCCAGCAGTCCGGCCTCGGGGCCGAATGTGCCGCCGGTCCAAAGGTCCGGCCCGCCTTGTTCAATGGCAATCAACGTCGCGGAGCGGAAGTCCGTGCCGCTGACCGGAAAGCCGAAGACGTTGCCCTGAAAGAAGTTCCACGTGATGTGGAGTCCGATTGGGATGGCAAGTTCCCCGGTCAATAGATACCCTGTTGCCAGGAAGCCGCCGGCGAGGACGATGTTTAGGGTGCTGAACAGGTCCGCGTTGGGATTGGCCGCGTGGAGTATCCCGAAGACAGCGGACGAGAGGAGGGTCGCCAGCGCGATTCCCGTCTTGGGACCGATGCCCCCCAGTCCCTCAGCAAGGTTCTGCAATTGATATCCCCGGCTGAAAAGCTCTTCGTAGAAGCCGACGGCCAGAAACGTCACCAGAGGGATAAGAATAGCGGGTAGGAATCCTGTGTTTGACATGGCGGTCACGAACGTCCCGCTCACCTTCACCCAGCCGGCAGCCAGTTCGATGAGGAAAATGATAAGCATGAGGACGGCACCCAGGGTCAGACCGAATCCGAAGTCGATCCACCAATCCATATCGAGGTGCAAGCCGAAGTCGGCAAAGGGTCGGCGATCGAGAAAACGGCCGGCCAGCCATATGCTGATCGTCATCGACGGGGCTAGGGCGAGATAGGAAACCATCAGCATCACGGGGTTTTCCATAATGAACGTCTGCACCCGAGAGCCGGTCAATTGATCCGGTGTCATACCCTGCTGGGACATTAATCGCCCGACCGCTAAGAACCCGACCACGGTCTCCAAGACGAGTAAAATCGGAATCAGGATAATGGGCTGCAGGATCAACCGCCAGAGCGCTCGCAGGCGGTGTTGATCCTGGTTCCAAAAGATGTGTTTGATAAGTTGCATAGACTCAGTAGATCGAAATTTCATAACAAAGGTGTCGCCACAGCAGTAATCTGAGAGACAACA
>DAOTTS010000264.1:0-3547 GCA_034437735.1 Anaerolineae bacterium | reverse complement strand
CAAGACATTGGATCGGTAACCTCCTGATTATGTGAACATCAAGATGTTACCATATTTCCAGTGTCTTGTCATATTCCCCCCCCCAACCTTTACATACGCCCTTACACTACTCAATTCCAGGGCTTCACGGGCAATTGCTCGATATTGTGATTTACGTTGCGAATCTCTATTCAAAACGCTTCCATTGCATTGTCCATAGATAAAGTAAGAACTCGACTCGGTGACTATCCACTAACACAAAACCCCTCAATATCTGAAACGGTATGGGTCATTCCCCATCAGATACACTTATAAAACTTGAGTAGGATTTTAATAAATTAGGAGTACTATGCCGCCAAGATAATTTCTCCTCAACTCTCCTGCGCCCAAACTCGCCCATGGCCCGTCGGCGCTGTTTATCATTCAATAGCTCATCAATGAGGTGGGCGAATTCCTGCACGTCGTTGGGCTCAGCATAGACAGCCGCCTCCTGAGCAGAGAAACGTCCCTCGGTGAGGTCGAAGGCCACGATGGGCTTGCCAAAGGTCATGTACTCCATAATCTTATTCATCGTGGATTGGTCGGCCCATTCGGTGTAGGGATCGGGATCGAAGCAGACATCGGCTGTGGAGAGGTAACGGCACAGGTCGTAATCGGAGACGCGCCCCATCAGAGTGACCCATTCCTCCAGGCCAAGTTCATGGTTAAGCGCTCGCAGTTCTTTCAAGGCCGGCCCGCCGCCCATCAGTACAAAAGTCGTATCCCGGCGACCAATCGTTTTTACCAGATGCTCTATCGCGTACAGCAAACGGTCGACGCCATCCTGGGGACACATCTCCCCCAGGTAACAGCCCAGATACTCTCGTCCCTGTTTCAATGCGGGTTCCGCGGGAAGAACTTTCAAGCGCTTCAGGTCCGGTCCGCTGCGCACGATAAAGATGCGATCCGGGGATACACCGCCGCGCTCCATGGCGACGCGCTTGTGGGACTGGTTGGTCGTCAGCACTACGTCAGCGGTCTTGAACGTCAATCGCTCCAGCAGGAGCAAGAGCCGGTACAACAGACCGCCTTTCTTCCCGCCTTTGGCGACGTACATCTCTGGAGAAAGATCGTGATGATCGAAGACGAACTTTTTCCCGATCAGCTTGTAGAACCAGGCCAGGAGGAAGTAGGTCTCCGGTGGGTTGCAGGCATGGATAGCGTCAAAACCGCGCGCGACCCAGACCCGCAGGGAGAGAAGTGCCGTCATCAACCAGCAATACGAAAACTCGACCAGATAACCCAAGACCCCCTCTGCTTCTGGAGGAGCTGGATAGCGGTAGATGTGCACGTTTTCCAGTACATCGTGGCTTTCCTGAAACTTTCCGTGCTGCCCCTTGGGGCAGATCACCGAGACGTCGTAACCGGCTGTCTCCAACGTCGTCGCTTCCATCCAGACACGGCGGTCGAAGGGCACCGGCAGGTTCTGGACCATGATCAGAATCTTACCACGCGATGCCACGATAGTCCCCCTCAAAGGCCTGTAAGCCTCGTCCGTCAAGCCGCACCAGGTCGATCAGCGTCTGCTGCGGACGCAGGATACTGAGCAATTGTCTTTGCTCATCCTCGTGCAGGCGCTGGGTCACCACCACCACCTCGGCCGCTTCGACGGTCTCTTCCAGCGTGGGTTGCAGCAGGGAACCGATGTGCGGGATGACGCAGTCGATGTAGGCGCGGTTGCTGCCGTGCAGGCGACTCAGGGAGACCTCGCGGTCGTAGATGGAAAGGTCGAAGCCCTTGCCGATCAGCCGCTCGGCCAGTTCGACGGCCGGGCTTTCCCGCAGGTCGTCGGTATTGGGTTTGAAGCTCAGCCCCACCATCCCAACCAGGCGCTTGTCCAGGCGCATCAACAGATCGAGCACCTTCTGAACCTGTAATTGGTTGCTAGGCAAGACAGATTCCAATACTGGAAGGCGAATGTCCCCTTGGCGAGCGGTGTAGAGCAGAGCCCGCAGGTCTTTGCCCAGGCAAGAGCCACCGAAGGCAAACCCGGGCTTTAGATAGTAGGGGGAGAGGTTTAAATGTGTGTCCTGTACAAAGATGTCCATCACCTGATGGCTATCGATGTCATAAGCGTCGCATACGTTGCCGATCTCGTTGGCGAAGACCACCTTGAGCGCGTGGAAGGCGTTACTGGCGTATTTGATCATCTCGGCCACGCCAAGCGGTGCCCGATAGAGCGGGGCATCAACGTCGACGTAGAGTTGGGCAACACGTTCACCGCTGCGCTCATCGAGCTGTCCGATGACTGTGTAGGGCGGGTGATCGAAGTCCGCGAGGGCGCTACCCTCCCGCAGGAACTCGGGATTGGTGCAGAAGCCAAAGTCCTCCCCGGCCCGTTTGCCGGATGTCGACTCCAGGATGGGGATTATGCGCTCTTGGGCGCTGCCGGGCAACATCGTACTTCTCACCACAATCACTGTGTAGGATGCTTTGCCAGCCAACGCCTGACCGATGTCCTGACAGACCCGCTCCACGTAGGTCAGGTCCAGACCGCCGTTGGGCTGGGACGGGGTGCCAACGCAGATCATCGCCGCGTCGGCGCGGTTGATGGCGTACGCAGCATCGTCCGTGGCCTCAATCCGCCCGGCATCCACGCCCTGTTGAATCAGATCCTCCAGCCCCGGTTCAATAATGAGGCTATTGCCTGCACGGATACTTTCTATTTTCTCCGGGTTAATGTCCACCCCGACGACGTGGTGACCATCCCGCGCAAAACAGGCGGTGGAGACGCATCCCACGTAGCCCAGTCCAAAAATCGCTATATCCATAGCTCGCTTATAACTCCTTTCGCAAAATTATTCCAAATCTTCAATGCCTCTCTTTTGAAACCAGAGGGATCAATAGTATCAGGATAAGATACCAAACGCAAGGCTGTCACTAACTGTACGGGCAAGGGCGACTTTCCCGCAAAGGTTACCACGGGCGCCGGTTCTATCTCCCCATACCGGGGCGAAACCCAGCCCTGCATCGGTTGTTCCTCACCGATCTGAATTCGAGGGCGAACAGCGGCGGGTGCTTCCAGCGGTATCAACAGGACCCGTTTATGCCCCACATTCAGACTGATGCATTGTTGACCAAGGGTGTCTCGCTCAATCGCCGCTTCACAATCGACCGGCATGTGCCACAGTTGCTCAAATGTATGTTCGCCGGCTCCCTTCAGACGATCCGCGACGATGAGCCAATCCGGTTTGTGGAAGAGCACGGCGCGTTGGTGGGTTACCCCCAGTGACTTCTCGTAACCATTGTGCTCGGCAATGGTGAGGTCATAGTTCTCCGTCGTCTCCCAGTGCAGCAGGTGAGCCTCGGCCTTCCGCCCCCAGAGAAACGCGCCCAGCATCTCGCTCTGGTTCTCTCCGTCCACGACGACGGTGTTATGGGCAGCCGTGCTCCTGAAGTAGTCCCGTTGCTCGCCGCCCTCTTGATAGGCATAGGTGCCGGGGTCAATCAGCATCGGCTCCCCCTCTAAACTTACGGTCAGGTTCAGGGAGTCGGCGTGCCCGTGCGCCGCGATGGAGAGATAGCCCAG
>DAOTTS010000263.1:0-6414 GCA_034437735.1 Anaerolineae bacterium | reverse complement strand
GGAGGGGGTAGGGGAGGGGGAAACCACGCTCCGTTCACTTGACTGAACGGTTGCCAGTCTTCTAAGATTTGCTGATTGTCCTCGGCTGTGGACTGACTGCCTTTTTGTGGTTCGTTAACCTGGTTTCTTCGTCCCGGCTTTCTTCTGTGGTATGATAAACTGTAGGAAGGAAGAGGTCGGATCTATGGGTAAACGGACGTCAACGACGGCATCCTCGAAAACAGGTACGAACTCTCAAGGTTCGCGCTTTCAGAGACTGCGCCGGCGTCTTGTCTTACGCCGCCAGGCGAAGCAGGACTACCAGCGTGCGAGAGGAACCGCGCACCAGCAGATGCTCGAGGAGGCACGGACGCGGGTGCAATCTCAGCTCAAACGCCGGCTTCCTACGTGCCGGCATGCCGAACAGACGTACGCCATCCAGGTTCAGGCCCGCGACCAGGCGTTGACGCGCACGCTCGTCAAAGACCTGGTTGAGGCGGAGTTGGGGGCGGTGCCCGGCATCGGCCCGGTCCTCAAATCCAAGATCATCCGCCACGTCTTTCGCGGACGGCTCCGCGATCTACACCATGCGCATCGGCTCGAGGGGATCGGCTCTCGGCGTCAGCGGGAGATCAGCCAGTGGGTCCATCGCGTCGAGGGGCAGCTCCCGCAGCTTCTCCAGGAGGATTTCACGGGCAAGGCACAGATTATGGCTGCTTACCGTGAGGATCTGGCAGAGCGCCGCCATCAGCTGGATGCGATGCAGCAGCAGATTGCTGAGCTGCAGACGTTGGAGGCGCAGATTGACGCGGTGCTTGAGGCGCTGAATGCCGTGACGTGGGAGGATTTCCATAGGGCGTTGCTCGATCCGTCAGGCCCTTCTGAGGCGGTGCAGCAGTATATGGTGGGCGTCTTTGCGCCCTGGGAACCGATGCCCAATTGGTTCCGACACGCGTTATCCGCAGAGGGGGCCTGATGTTTCCCTGGCTGCGGCGATTGCTGGGCATCACGGAGGTCCGCCCGCTGCCGATCGATTTTGAGATCGAGGAGGGCGCCGATCCCCAGGCACCGGGGGCTTGTTCGGTGCGGATCTTCAAGACCTTGCGTGAGGGTCGCCATTGGGTTTCAGACCCTGACTCTCTGGACTACGGCTACACCGAGGACGTTGAGGAGGACGGGAAACGGGTGGTCTATCGCCTGGACCCGGAGGACGCGCAGACGCTGGCAGCGTTGCGGAGTCTGAATCCCAGGTCGGCGGGCGACACCTTGATCTTCGAGATGCTGCCGCCGCAGCTTCGCCATCTGCGGCAGCGTCCGAACGTCCAGGAGGGACCGAACCTTCGCACCGTCACCATCGAGGATCATCCCGAGACGCCCAAGATGCAGGTGACCTTCGATGAGCGTGAGGGCGTGGAGGTTCAATTCGGCTATCAAGACGAGGGTGCGGAAGCGGTTGAACCCGTGGACCGGGTCGTCCACGCCAATGACGGACCCTATGCGCGGGTCGGGAAGCGGTTCATCCCCTTGCCCGATACCTTTGAAGATCGCCATCGATCGCTGTTGGAGATTGGCCGCTTTTCCGTCGACCTTGACCGTGTCCCCCGCTTCTTCCTCAGGGACCTCGTTTCTTATCAAGAGCGCTTCGATGCGGTTTTGGTGGGGGATGCGGCGCAGGTTGAGGTCATCGCCGCCGCCGACCCCGCAGCTCGACCTGTGATTGCGCTGGATGCCTCGGTCCCCGGATGGTTGGAGTTTGAGGTGACCTATCAAGCGGGCGGACGTGTGATTCCTTACGCTCAAATGCGGGAGGAGGGCGAATCACAAGGTTTCTATCGATTGGGGAACCAAACGTGGTTGCAGATTGATCGCGAACAGCTAGAGCGCGTCAACGAGGCGCTCGTCGCTATGGGCGCGCAGCCCGACGTGGACCGTGGGGGGTACCGGCTGCCGTCCCACCAGTTCGCCGATCTCGAGGCGTTCATTACGGCGATAGGCGGAAAACGGGTCGCATCCGATGCCTATCGAGCGTTTCTGGAACAACTCACCGGGTTTGAGGCCCGGGAAGATTTCCCGCTGCCGAAAGCGATGGAAGCCCGTCTTGACCAGGTTGGAATCGCGCTGCGCCCCTATCAACGGGCGGGTATTCATTGGTTGGATTGGCTGGGCCGGCACCAGCTTCACGGCTTATTGGCTGACGATATGGGGTTGGGGAAGACGATTCAATCAATCGCGACCCTGGGGCTGGCGTATGAACGGACCCCCGATGCGCCCCATTCACTCGTGTTGGCGCCGCGTTCCGTGCTCCTGCACTGGCAGCGGGAGATTCAGCGGTGCCTGCCCGATATGCCGATCTGCCGGTATCACGGCCCGTACCGCCGCCCCCTGATGCTGCGGACGGAGCGCCCCACGATTTTCCTGACGACGTACACCACGGCTGCGAATGACATCGAGCACCTGGTTCAGGTGCCGTTCTTCTACCTGTTGCTGGATGAAGCGACGTATATCAAGAACCCCGGTGCGAAGCGGACCCAGGCCACCAAACGGATCAATGCTGCACACCGGATGGCGTTGAGCGGGACGCCGGTGGAGAACCGACCGGCTGAGTTATGGTCGCTTTTCGACTTCCTGATGCCGGGGCATTTGGGCCGACACACGACGTTTGTGCAGGAGTTTGAGGACGGTATTCTTGCCGGTCACCAACAGGTCACCCAGCGTCTGGGAGATCGCATTCGCCCGTTCATGATGCGGCGCACCAAGGAAAAGGTGGCCCAGGATCTGCCGGATAAGATCCGGATGCGTGAGTTCTGCGAGCTTACCGAGGAACAGCGCCGGCTCTACGGTGGGTTGCAGGATCAGGTGCGGCAAGTCCGCGATGCGCTGACTGGGCGCGGGGACGTCAATTACACGATGTCCATCCTGCCGATTTTGCAGAAGCTCAAGCAGATCTGTGATCATCCGGCGATTGTCAATGGGGAGAAGGACCCCTTGACCCATCGATCGGAGAAGTTCGATCGGGTGCTGGGCAAGATCGCGACCGTCGTCGAAACGAACGATCAGGTGGTGGTCTTCAGTCAGTATTTGGGGATGCTGGATCTGATCGAACGCTGGCTTCGTCAGCGTGAGATTACGTTCATCCGCATTGACGGCAGCACGCGCCATCGACAGGCGTTGGTCGATCGATTCGATGAAGGGACCATCCCGGTCGCTCTCTGCAGCTTGCGCGCAGCGGGGATGGGGCTCAACTTGCAGGCGGCAAACCACGTGATCCACACCGACCGCTGGTGGAATCCCGCGATTGAGGATCAGGCGACCGACCGGGTGCACCGCATCGGTCAGGAGAAGACGGTGTACGTCTACTACTTCATCATCGAGGGAACGCTGGAAGAGCGGATCGACGCCCTATTGGAGAAAAAGCGCGAGATCGCCGACGATATCATTGCGGCCTCGACCGATCGGATGGGTGGGTGGACGCGGGACGAGTTGTTGGAGATCTTGCAGCCGCTCGAGGTGTAGTGCCTATTGGGATTCGGACGAATCTTATGGACAATCGAAAGCAGCAATACATAGAATTGAGCCCCCATGTCTAGCCGGACCCAAGACCTGCTGCAACGTTTGGAAGCTCTGATCCGCGAGGAGGCTCGCCTCCAACTGGAGCAATTTGAGTCTCAATGGATGCAACCTCTGAGCGACCGCATCCGAGCAGGCAAAGCGCTGGAAGGCCTGCGGGTCACCGGGATCAACGCGCGTACGGGTCGCATTGTGCTGACGTGTGATCGCAACGATTCCAAGTTCCGTGAGGGGGATTACCTCTTTCTTCATCGCGGCAGTCCCTTTTCCGATTGCCTGGAATACGTGCGAGCGAATATCCTTCTTAATCAAAATGGTGTAGTGCATAGGCTTTTGTGACATAGTTTATCTATTTGGAGGTTTAGATATGGAAATCGCGTATATTGAAATACAGAACTTTCGGAAGTTAAAGTCCTGTAGGGTTGAAATATCTTCAAAAGAAACGATTCTAGTTGGTGCAAACAACAGCGGAAAAACATCTGCGATGGATTGTATGATTCTATTCCTTAAAAAGGGTTGTCGTAGACATATCGGAATTACAGATTTCACTTTATCTAACTGGGTCAATATCAACCAGATCGGCACCGAATGGCGAGATGCTGATGAGGGTAAAAAACCTGACCTTACACTCCGAAAATGGCTTCCGTATTTGCCGTCTATGGATATCTGGTTGCAAGTTCAAAAGTGTGACATTCACCATGTAGTCCATATTCTACCTACACTTGATTGGAAACCAGAGACAAAATTGGGCATTCGACTCATGTTTACCCCAAGAGATGTCGGGGAATTGTATAAGGATTTTGTATCCAAATCCAAGGATGCTCGTGCGGCTGAAGAATTTATCGAGAATGGGGAACCAAGTCGGTTTATATGGCCTAAAACGATGAAGGATTATCTAGATAGAGAACTTCATAAGCATTTTGAGGTACAAGCGTATATCCTGGATCCAGAGAAGGGGCCTGAATATGAAGAGAGTGGTACAGTCAAGCCCCAACCGCTTCCCGATGGCAGTAAACGGTTGGATAGAGAACCATTTGGCGGGCTTTTTAAGATTGATACTATAAACGCCCAGCGGTGGTTTGCTGATCCACAGACCGGGAATGAATCATCAGGTGGCTTTGCGAGTTTATCTACTCAGCTTCGTCAGTATTTCATTCAGCATTTGGATCCATATGAATTTCCCGACGCCGATGATGTCAAGGCGTTACAGGCAATTGAAGCAGCAAAGATGGTATTTGACGATAGATTGAGAGATAGCTTCAAGCCAGCAATTAGCGAACTTGAAGGACTGAATTATCCAGGATTTGGCGATCCAGGCATTTCTCTTACAAGCAGAATCAGCGCTGCTGACAGTTTGGACCACAAGGCCGCCGTGCAGTTTGCGGTGTCTCCCGATAGTGATGATGACCAAGTGTTATCTCTTCCAGAGCAATACAATGGCCTAGGCTACCAGAATCTGATTTCCATAGTGTTCAAACTGATCAGATTTAGGGATGAGTGGATGCGTATTGGTAAGGCAAAAACAAGAAATAGAGATGACGTTAGTATAGAGCCTTTGCATATTGTACTTATTGAGGAACCAGAGGCTCACTTACACCCTCAAGCCCAAAGAGTGTTCATAAAGAAGGCTTATCAGGTTTTGCGCAATAATGACGATCTTAAAGCTAATCAGTACAATTATCGTACACAAATGATTGTGAGCACGCATTCTTCTCATATAGCCCATGAGAGCGACTTCGCTTGTTTGCGGTATTTTCGGCGTGAACCTGCAGAAGGAAGTGGGAAGATACCCTTAGCAACCGTGGTGAATTTGTCGAATACATTTGGCGATGAGGATGAAACCTCGAAATTTGTCAAGCGCTATGTGAAGTCGACTCATTGCGATTTATTCTTCGCGGATGCAGCTATTTTGGTTGAGGGATCTGCAGAAAGAATGCTAGCACCTCACTTCATTAGAAACAGATTTCCGGAGTTGAATCAAGCTTACATATCGATACTTGAAATCGGCGGCAGTCACGCACATCGGTTGAAACCACTTCTCGAAACATTAGGGCTTCTTTCGCTTATTATCACAGATTTGGATTCAATTGGTGAATCCAGTCTAGGAAAGGTATTTCCTGAACGGGCCAAGAGATATCGGACTGGTAATACTACAATCAAAGAATGGGTTCCGGGAAAAGAGTTGCTAGACGTTTTACTTGATTTGTCTGAGAACGAGAAGCAGTCTGAAAGTGGATTGGTTAGAGTGGCATATCAGATCCCGATAAAAATCAAAGAAGAGGCGAATCGAGTTGAGGAGGTTATTCCCTATACATTTGAGGATTCCTTAGCATTATCCAACACGGATTCATTTAAAGGATACCAGGTATCTAAGGGGTTACTGAAAAAGCTTGTAGAAGCTCTAAACAAAGAGAGTCTGCACAACATAAACAAAGCGATGTTTGAGGCAGTAACTGGCAGTAACGCAAGTAAAGCGGAACTGGCTTTAGAATTACTTTGCCTAACCGATCCTCAGGAGTTAGAACCGCCCAATTACATTCTTAATGGACTAAAATGGTTAGAAACTAAACTTCACAACCGGAAACAGAGTTTTACAGGGACTAGAATGCCGGGAGGCGGAAATGTCAGACTCTAGCGTGGCTCAGACAAAACGTCTTCATAGCATGATGAGGCGTTGTTTGAGTCTGTATAATCCAAGAAGTTTTTTTCTGCTTGCGGGTGCAGGCTCCGGTAAAACTAGGGCCCTTGTCGGGGCAATGAAGATACTCCGTAAGAAGCATGGGGAAAAGTTGCGTCTTTCCAACCGTAAGGTTGTCGTTATCACATATACGAATGCGGCATGTGAAGAGATTAAGCGTCGAATTGACT
>DAOTTS010000262.1:0-21092 GCA_034437735.1 Anaerolineae bacterium | reverse complement strand
ACCTTCATCTGCGACCCCGAGCGCGGTGCTTACAGTGTGGCCTACTTCGGTGAGAATCGGTATGAGAACCCCTTCGCCAGTTCTTACGGGCACAGCGTGCCGCGCATCGGCGGAGCGCTCCAATCTGCCGGCGCGGAGTACGCCGGCGAGTTTACCGCCATCGAGCTGGAGGCCGACGAGAAACGCGTGGAGATGCAGATCGGAGACGCTTATGACGCAGCGGGCCTTGAGGGCCTTACCCGCACGCTCGCGCTGACCCCTGAGGGCGACGTCCTTATCGAGGACACGTTCGCGTTCTCGGGAGCACCGCTCGCCGTGGAGGAGGCGTTTGTCACCTGGCGGAGCGTGATGATTTCGGGCGATACCGCGCTTGTTATCGGCGAGAAACACGTCGTGGAGCTAACGATTCAGGCGCCCGAGGGTGCAGCGTTCGAGTTGGAGGTGCTGAAGGAGGCCTCGGCGCGCAACCTCAAGCCCGTCCCGCTCAAGCGCCTCAGCTTCGCGGTCGCGCCCGAGACCGGCGACACCGTCGTCCGCGTGCACGCCCGCGTCCTGCCCTGATCTTGTGCCATATCCCTGCCGCTCCGAGCGGATGTGCACTCCGCGGCTCAGGCACACAGGACTCTGTCGTTCCGACCGGATGTGCAATCCGCGACTTAGGCGCAGAGTACGCTATTGCTCCGAGCGGATTTGTAATCCGCGACTTACTCTGAAAAAGGTACTTTACACCAAGTTCACAAGCTGATCACTTACAGAAAGCGTTAGGATATCCAATGGACAAAGCAAAGATACGACGAACCCGCGACGAACTCAAATCGATACTGACCAACGCCGAACCGATGGAACCCCTGATTCCCGGCTTCATCGCGGCAGCGGAGGATCCCTCGCTGGCGCAGGGGCGCCCGGCGACGTCTATGATTCTCGAGGCGGCGCGTCCCTATCTTGACGACATCGACACCATCCCGGTCTTGACCTACACGAAGTACCGCGACGTGCAGCGCTACACCGACCGCATGATCTACCGCATCCCCCAGATGGAGAAACGCGCGAAGATGAGCGCGGCCGCGTTGAAGGTCCTCCTGGGCGATGACGCCTATCGGAACGCGCTCTATGACTACATCTGGAGCACCTGCGAGGAGTCCAAGTGGATCCTCCCCCAGCGCGAGGATCTGGAGATCGACCTCCGGGTTGCCGGCACCGGCTTTATGCTGGCCGAGATCATCGTCGCGATGGAAGACAAGCTCGAACCCCGCATCGTGAAGCGCGTGCGCGAGGAGATCGACCGCCGCGTCTTCACCCGGTACCTGAGCTATCGCGAGACCTGGTACAAGAGCACCCACAACTGGAACGGTGTCTGCAACGGCGGCGTCGGTGCCATGTTCCTCCTCCTGGAGGAGGACGTCGACCGGTTGGCCCACGGGCTGGAGATCGTGTTGGACGCCCTGGACGTCTTCGTCAACCAGGGCTTCGGCCCGGACGGCGCATCCGGGGAGGGCGTGGGCTACTGGCACTATGGCCTGACCAACTTCACGTACTTTGCCGAGCTCTTGCGGCGGCGCACCGGCGGGGAGATCGACCTGCTTGCCTCCGACCGGATGAAGGTCATCGCCCAATATCCGGTCAAGGTGATGCTCTCGCCGGGGCGTTTCTTCAGCTACTCTGACAGCCACGAACACGTCGCGTTTCACCCCGGGCTTGTCCAGCGTCTGGCGGAGCGGACCGGCGTGGACGAGTTGATGGGCGTGCTCGCTGAGCCTGCCGAACTCCGGGCTGGCTTCTCCTATTTCCACCGCGTGTGGCGCGCGCTGATGTGGTGGGATGGCACCCGCCCCGAGGAGGCCGGCGTCTCGGACAGCCTGCTTGCGGCCAGCAAGGTGGCCCGCTTGACAAACCGGACGCCTTCCGGTGCGCCGGTCGTGCTCGCCACCAAGGCCGAGCAGAATGCGGTCAATCACAACCACAACGACGTCGGCGTCTTCGTCCTTCACGCTGACGGCGAGACCTTTATCTGCGATCCGGAGTCCGGCCATTACGATCAGTACAAGATCCAGGGCCGCTACAACGTGCCCTTTGCGGGATCGTACGGTCACAGCGTCCCGAGATTTGGCGAGATCGAGCAGTCGGCGGGCGAGGGGTTTGAGGGCGAGATCACCGCTTACGAGGTTGAAGGCGAGACCAAACGGATTGAGCTGGATCTCGCGGAAGCCTATGGGGTGCCGGGGTTGGATCGCGCGCACCGTGTGCTCCGCCTTGGGCTCACCGAGCTGGTGATTGAGGACATCTTCACCTTCTCGGGTGAGGTGCTGCCAGTGGAGGAGGCCGTCGTGACCTGGTGTAACACAATGGTCAGTGACCGTACGGCGCTGCTGATCGGCGAGCGGCACATCCTTGAACTGACGCTGGAGGCGCCGGCGGACGCGGCCTTCGATCTGGAGGTGCTCTTCGAGGCCTCGGAGCTCAACAACAAGGCCGTCCCGCTCAAGCGTCTCTCGTTTGTGACGCATCCGGATCGGGATGGGCAGGCGACGGCCCGCGTCCGCGCGACTCTCCGTCCCGCCTAGATTTAATGAGAGTAGCGAAAAGCGTAAAGGTGCCTGGCACTCACGAGGCTAACCAACAAGATGTGAAAACCCGGCTTAACGCCAGGCGACACAAGCATGCGCACCGTTCAAGTGCCTGGCACCTGACTCTTAACACAAATAACCGATCAAGGAGGTACGCGTGATATCGCGTCAGGATTTATTATCCGACAAGAGCCCTGACTGGCTGCGGGTCTTTCAACTGACCACGGAACCGGACGTATCCAGTTCGCACATCTATATGGAGGCGCAGATCTTCACGCCGGACTCCAAGCGGCTGATTGTCCACCGCTCGGCGACGGCCCACGGTGGGGATAAGGACGACCCCGAGCACCAATACCTGATCTGCGACCTGGAGAACGACGGCGAGCTGATCCCCATCACCCACGAATTGGGGGCCACCGCCCCGGCGGTCTCGCCGGACGGCGTCTATCTCTACTACTTTGTCGACCGGACGGAGGTGGGGGGCGGCACCCTGACCCTCAAACGGGTCAAGCTCGACGGTACCGAGAGGGAGACGATCACCGTCGTTGACAGCCAACTGCCGGGCACGAACTTTCGCCCGAGCTTCATCTACTCCCTCTCCACGATCTCATCGGATGGCAAGCGCATTGCGCTTCCCTGTTTCCTGCGCGACGGTGAGCGGGTGGATCTCCCCTACGGTCTGCTGGTCTTCGACGTCGAGACGCCGTCCGTGTGGGTGCCGGTCTTTGGCAACGACTGGACCAATATGCACGCTCAGTACTGCCGCTCCCGCGATCCTGAGGCGTCGCACGACATCATGGTCCAGCACAATCACTCTCACTTCTTCGACCGCGCCGGGAACCGGCACTTCAGCACCGGCGGGCTTGCGAACGACATCCACGTCATCCGCGATGACGGGACGAATCTGCGGGTCTTTCCGTGGGGGCGCGATCCTGAGGAGCGCCAGGCCGGGCATGAGTGCTGGGTGGGGCGGAGCACTCGGGGTATCAGCGGCATCCGCCACAACCCGTCGGGCGAGGGCCGCCTGATCGGGGCCCAGAAGGCGGTTGAGGACGTCGGACACCTGGGGATGAACACCCCCGGGGCCAAGGTGTGGCGCAACAACCTCTCCCGGTCGTTTTCGAGCCCGAATCTGATCCATTTCGGCGTGGACATCGCAGGCGAGCGCTTGATCGTCGATGAGGCACCCCGCCCGGAGAAGCCGACCGGTTATATCTATCTCGCCGACGTTCCCGATGATGGGGAGCGCCCCTTGCAGAGCGTGACGCCGCTGCTGGACGCGCGTTCGTCCTGGCAGAAGATCACTCATCCCCATCCTTTCCTCTCCCCGGACGGGACGATGGGCTTTTTCAACTCCGACGTCGGTGGTACCTTACAGGCTTACATGGTGTGTGGGTGGGAATGAACGGGAGGCGAGGAGACTGTGAAGATCTCAGCGTACAGTCGTAAGTGTGGGGGATGGGCCTTGAAAGGGAGAGCCCGGCGATGAAGTCGATACAGAAAATCAGCCGGGTGGTCATCGTCTACGTGCTGTGGCTGCTGGCCGTGGTGGCGAGTTTCCTGGTGCTGCTGCGCCTCTATAACACCCTCAACCTGGCGTGGCCCGTCTTCGGCGGCGACCCGTTTGTGCTGCGGGGGGTTGCACGGGTCTACATAATGATCGCGGGCGTCGCCTGGATGATCTATATCTTCGTGATCGAATGGCATTTCCAGAGAAGCTTCTCGGATGAGAGGCGGTCCTCGGCTGCTGAAACTCAGCCGGAATTTCAGACCCCATCTCAGCCGGACGTGCAGCCTGAATCCGAGGAGGGGGATCGGTGGATCGAGCGGTCGGGGTTCCGAAGGCTTCTGCGGCGCTTTGCGATCGCGTTGAGCATTCCTTTGGCCCTCTTCCTGGTGGATGTTATCCTGCGTTTGATGGCATTCGGTGCGCTGCGGGGGTAGAGGTTGATTAATTTTGGCTTTTGGTTGTATGAGGATAGATGAACCAATTGACACGATTCAGCGATAGGATGGAGAAGGAGAACCAGACCCATGAACGAAAACGTTGAAAATACGCTTGCGGAGAAGATCGAGAAATCCAAGGAAATCATCCGGGAGGCGTTCGAGCGCTATCCCATCGAACGCCTGGCCAACGCCTGGACCGGGGGCAAGGACAGCACCCTGCTGACGTGGATAATCTGGCAGGTCTGCCTGGAGGATGACCGGGAGCCGCCCAAGGGTTTCTGCATCGATGAGGGCGATATGTTCCCGGAGGTCCGCGACTTCCTGAAGACCTATACCGAGAAGTGGGATCTCGATCTTGAGTTTGTCCACAACGACGACGTCTCGGAGGCGGCAGGCGGGCAGTTGGGCGCGATGGTCAAAGTGGCGGACCTGAACGCGCGCAATCAGGCCGAGATCGCCCGGCTGGGCTACGAGGAGGAGGAGTTCCCCTACGAGCCCGAGTCGTACGTCGGCAACCACTTGATGAAGACGGTCGCCTTGAATGAGTACCTGGAGCGCAATCAGATCCAGGCTTTCTTCGAGGGGATCCGTTGGGACGAGCAGGAGGCGCGCAGTCACGAGACCTACTTCAGCCCCCGCGAGGCCACGGAGTACGGACCGGCCCACGATCGGGTGAGTCCGATTCTCCACTTCACCGAGCGCGAGGTATGGGATGCGATCCACCAGTACGGGATTCCGTTCTGCAAACTCTACGCCGAGGGGTATCGCTCCTTGGGTGCCCGCGTCACCACCCGCGCGGCCGACGATGTGCCTGCCTGGGAGCAGGACCTGGAGAACACCTCGGAACGGGGTGGGCGCCGGCAGGACAAAGAGGGGCTGATGAAGAAGTTGCGCGAACTGGGCTATATGTGAGGCCTGAGCGAAAGGATAATGAGGAATGGTCATTGAGACAGGACCCAAAGCTGCACCAAATCTGAAGACGGCGATCGGAGGCCCCCGAGGTCAGCAGGGCGTACTCGAGTTCCCCTGCACGGCGGTCCGGCTGCCCAACGGCAACACGTTGATCGCGGACGCCGGGGATGAGATCAGCGCCGGCTCCGAGGTGATCGAGGTCGATCCCACGGGCCGGATTGTCTGGAACTACGCCCAGGATCTGCGGTTTGTTCACAGCGCCGTGCGGATGAAGAACGGCAACACGCTCATCGCCGACACGACGAACGATCGTGTCATTGAGGTCTCGCCGGAGAAGGAGGTCGTCTTTTCCACCGAGGACCTGGGGACGCTCTCCGATGGGTCCCGGTTGGAGTATCCCAACAACGCGTTGGAACTTGACGACGGCAACCTCCTGATCACCGACCGTAACAACAACCGCTTTCTTATTCTGGATCATGACGGTGAGGTGGTCTGGCAGCACGATGGGCTTGAGCACCCCCATAACGCGGAGATGTTGGCCAACGGTCACTTCTTGGTCGCAGATTCTGACGGCAACCGTATCATCGAGGTGACGCCGGATGAGGAGATCGTTTGGTCGTACGGCAACGGGTCGCCGGAGATGCTTCACTGGCCCCGCCACGCGCGCCGGCTTCCCGACGGCAATACCCTGATTACGGATTCCAAGAATTCCCGCGTGATCGAGGTTTCCCCCACGGGGAAGATCGTCTGGTCGTATGCGGTCGATTACTTCTCCAAGTTCTATGCCGCGGATAAGTTGCCCAACGGCAACGTCCTGATCGCCGACCAGCAGGGGCACCGCGTCTTTGAGGTCGATCCCGCCGGCTCCACGGTCTGGATGTTCCGAAACTACATCTATGCGAACGCGATCCACCCTCGCCTCTCCAACGGCGGCTTCAAGGAGCGCGAGGATTGGGGATGGCCCAAGGACTGGCTGCTCGTCACCCGCCTCTCTGAGGGCGGCGGTGAGGTGATCTGGGACGAGGACGCGACCCCGCGTCCGGCGCCCGGCGTCGCTTACGATCGGGGCGGCGCGCTGCTGCTCCAGCAGACGGTGCGTGCAGCGCCCGGCGCTACGTATCACCTCGCGGGGCAGATTCGCACCGAGGCTCTGGATGGGTTTGCCTTTTTCCAGTTGGCGTTCGTCGATAAGCTGGGCGCCGCGATGCACGATGCACCGGATATCCCCCGGGGCACCATCCTGACCGGGACGACGCGCTGGACCCACGATACGGTTCAGGCGACGGCCCCGGAGGGTGCGACCGCGATGGAGGTCCGCCTCTTCATCACCGGCAAGGGTAAAGCGTGGATGAAGGGCCTGCTGCTGCACACCTAAGTAGATGCGAGAAAGTATCTTAACAGTGCTCGTAGCCCCCGTCCCCGGGGGCGGAGGCCAAGGAACTTTTTCGGAGTTACTTAGGATTCGAAGACTATTAGGAGTTATGCGATGAAGGTGGGACGCACTTGACAGAGATTGCAGCGCATTGGCCTTGTGGGATGATGCTGCCCAATCTCCAGCAGAAGTGCGTCCCACCACCTGGGCGAACTGCGTAACTCCTAACGATATAAGGAGTTTCCACTACGAGCGGATCTTATTTTTCAGAGGAGGTTTTGAATGGCGAATCGAGATTGGGAGTTGTACATTGCGACCCTGCTGTTGGAGGTGAACCGTCACGGCAGTCCGAAAACCCCTTCGTTCCGGGTCAGCGAGTGGACGGAGCGCTTTGCCGAGGCCGGATTTGATGGCATGGAGTTATGGGAATATCACGCGACCCTGGCTGAGCCTGAGGAGGCTGAGGCGCTGCAGGAGACCGCGTTCCCGACCGCGATCTTCAACACCTATGCCTCCATGGATGAGGCAGGACGCGAGGATCGCGAGCTAGCTACCCGCTGGGTTGAGCGGCTGCAGCCGTGGGGGATCAAGTTCAACGTAGGGAAGCAACCGGAGGCGCGGGAGACCTATCTCACCACGGTCCGCGAGTGGCGCGCCCAGCTCCCTGCGGACGTCACCCTGCTCTGTGAGTGTCACCCCGGCACGATCGTTGAGGAGCCCGAGGCGGCCAAGCAGTTCTTCGACGATCTGAACGTCGATAACTGGGGGGTTATCGTCCACGCGCTGAACCGGATCGAGTCGCTTCAGGCGTGGTTCGATACCTTCGAATCGGCGGTCATGCATGCCCATTTCCAGATGCGCACCGACGACCGTCAGGTCATCCGCTTCGACCGGCGTCCCGAGCGGACCCGCGAGGCTGTGCGGATAATGAGCGACGCCGGGTTCCAGGGATCGTGCAGTTTCGAGTTCACCGAGGGGATGAACACCCCCGATGAGACGATTGAGGATCTGTGGAAGAACGCTTTGCGCGATCTCGTCTATCTCCGGACGGTGTTGTCCCAATGACCAGGCTATTGCACATCGCAAAGACAACGCCCTCCGACCGCATTTGGATTGAACCGTTTCGCGAAGCGCTTCAGGAGATCGGCACGCTCGAGGTGCTCGGTGAGGGCGATGCGATGAGCGCGGACGCGCTCGCCGACCGCATCCGGGGGTGTGATATCCTTGTGACCGGGTGGGGATCCGCCCGTATCCCCACCGCCATCGCGGAGGATCCGGGGCGGCTCGGTTACGTCTGCAATGTGACCGGGACGGTTCAGGCGTTCGTCCCCCTGGAGATCATCGACGCCGGTATCCCGGTCACCAACTGGGGGAACGCGCCTGCCGGGCGGGTGGCCGAGGGCGCGTTTGCGTTGACCCTGGCCTGCCTCAAGGGGCTGCGGGCGCGCATCGCGTTTGTCCGCGAGGGCGGCTGGAAATTGGCGGAGGGTTTCTACTCCGGTCTGATGGAGGGGCTCAACGTCGGCGTCTACGGATACGGGTACATCGGCCAACGGTACGTCGAGATGCTGCGCCCCTTTCACCCGCAGGTGAGGATCTACGACCCCTTCGTCGCGGACGTGCCTGACTGGTGTGAGAAGGTCGACACTTTGGAGGCGCTCTTCGATCAATCGGAACTCGTCGCCATCCACGCCGGACTGACGGAGCAGACGGCGGGATCGGTCGATGCGGACCTGCTTGCGCGGTTGCCCGATCAAGGGGTGATCGTCAACACGGCGCGTGGCGCGATTCTCGATCAGGCGGCGCTCTTTGCCGAACTCGAGCGCGGGCGCCTGCGGGCCGGTCTGGATGTGCTGGACCCCGACACCCTGCCCGAGGATCATCCGGCGCGGGGATGGGAGAACGTGATCTTCACCGCCCACGATATTGCGAAGTACCGGCCCCGAGGCGGGTTCCCCCCTAAGCATCTGATCGCGATGCATCGTGTCTGTTTGGAGAACCTGCGCCGCTATCTGGCGGGCGAACCCTTGCAGTTTGTGATGGATCGTGAGCGGTATCTGTTGAGTACGTGAGATGCGTTGGGAGGGCCAGAGATTATGAAGCGTCCCAATATCTTGCTGGTACTCGTCGATCAGATGAGGGCGGACGTGTTGAGCGCCTACGGGAATCCCCATATTCACACGCCTGCCCTCGATGCACTGGTGACGTCGGGGGCCAGTTTCCACCGTGCTTACTGCGCCCAACCGATCTGCGTACCTTCACGTTCAAGTATGATGACCGGCAGCTTGCCGCACGAGAATGGGGTGGTGCTCAACGGCTCGGACGGGGAGGGACTGAAGCATCGACCATGGCTGGGGGCTCTGATGCGCGATGCCGGCTACACGTGCGCGTATTTTGGGAAATGGCATATCCCGCTGCCGATCGAAGACGCGGCGCGTCACGGCTTCGACCGGATGGCGCACGTCGGCAACAATGGCATCGACGATGATGTCGCGGTGTCGGCTCAGGATTTCCTGGTTGAGAACCACCAGGCTCCCTTTTTCTTGGTTGCCTCTTTCAACAATCCACATAATATTTGTGAATGGGCGCGGGGCGATCCCTTGCCGGATGGGCCGATCCCGGAACTGCCTGGTATCGAGCGGTGCCCGCCGTTGCCCGGCAACCGCGAGCCATCGCCGGACGAGCCGGGGTTTATCGGCACGTTCCACGCCAGGTATCCGCGCGTCTTCCCCACCACCGATTGGGATGACGATCAATGGCGCCGGTACCTTTGGGCGTACTACCGTCTCATCGAGAAGGTTGACGCTCGGATCGGCGACGTCCTGAGCGCGCTCGACCGCTCCGCGTATCGTGACACCACCCTGGTGGTCTTTGTGAGCGATCACGGTGACGGGGCCGGCGCCCATCGTTGGAATCAGAAAAGTGTGCTCTTCGAGGAGGCTGTGGCCGTCCCGTTCATCCTCCGTCCTCCCGGAGGGCGGAACAGCACCGGGACGGATCACGAGGCCCTGGTTTCGACCGGGCTCGATCTGCTGCCGACGCTCTGCGATTACGCGGGCGTGGCGCTGGACGACGTCCGGGTAAGGGGGCGGAGCGTCCGGCCTTTCGTTGAGGCCCAGGGGGAGGTCGTTTGGCGCGATCACCTCGCCGTGGAGATGGAGCTTGGGGTGAAGGCCGAACGTTACGGCGTCCGAGGCCGTGCGCTGCGGTATCAGGATATGAAGTACGTCGTGTACCATACGGACGCAGGTGAGCAGATTGAGCAGCTCTTCCACCTGCATAGTGAGATGGACCCGGGCGAGATGGTTGATCTTTCCGGAGACCCGGCGCATGCCGAGACCTTGGCGACGTGCCGCAGGAAATTGGCAGCGTGGTGTCGACGTCATCATGACGGGTTTTGTGACCGCGTATGAGCGTGAGGATTGAGATGGATAGGGATGATAGCATGAGGATATCAAGGTGGGAACGCGGGATTGCGTGGATGGGGAGGGGGTGGGTATGAGTCGAAGTTTGACGTCGCTGGGTGCCATCGAACAGCGGACCCTCGCCGATATGGTTACGGCTCGTATTCGGGATGCCATACGGCGCGGTGAGCTTGAACCGGGGCAGAGACTGACCGAGCCGGAATTGGCCGAATCGCTGGACGTAAGTCGAAGCCCGGTGCGCGTCGCGTTGGCCCGCCTTAAAAGTGAGGGGCTGATCATCGGTGATTCCAGTCGCTATGTGTGGAAGCCGACGCAGGATGACGTCGACGAGGTATTCAGCTTGCGGAATGCCCTGAATGCCCTGGCGGTACGGTGGCTGATCGATGAGGATCGGCTGAATGACGAGGATTTTGAGAGGCTTCAGTCGCTGATCGATGAGCTCGAGCGGGACGCGGAGCGGGGGATGTTGATGTCGCCGGCGTCCATCATCGCGATGGAGGAGGCGTTCTGGGGGCACCTCCATCAGAAGTCGGGGCACACGTTGGTGGCCCGGCTCTGGCGACAGACCAGCAGCCAGTGGCATCTCTTTATGTACCGCTATCTCAACCACTACGAGCAGAGAGAGATCGCGCAGCGGATGATTGAGGCGTACCAGACGGTGCTCGAGCTGCTTCGCCGGGCGGATCTCGATCAGGCGATGGCGGAGTACGACGTGGTGAATCACCAACGTATCGAACAGATTCGACAGCTCTTTTAGCGTGTAGGAGGAAAAGCTGTGGCCTTGCAGAAACCTAATATCTTGCTTATTACCTCTGATGAACACGATCCTGCCGTGACCGGCTGCTATGGGGATCCGATTGTGCACACCCCGAACCTCGACGCGCTGGCCGATCAGGGTATCCGGTACGACCGCTGCTACACGACGTCCCCGCTCTGCGTGCCGGCGCGCCTCAGTTTGACTGCCGGCAAGTATATCAGTCGCATCGGGGCGTGGAGCAACAACACCTGGCTGCCGTCCGACGATTATCCATCGCTGCCCCGCCTGCTCAACCAGGTGGGCTACGAGTCCTACCTCTGCGGCAAGATGCACTACGATCGGACGCGGCGTTACGGGTACGAGGATCTGCTGCCGGGGGTGCGTAATCGGGCGACGAAGACCGGTATTGGCGGTCGACGCGATCCCGAGGACACGACCCTCAATCGCAAAAACTGGGAGGAGCGCACGTCCAAGTTTCACGTCGGGGACCACTCCGAAGTGATGGACGGAGATCGGCTTGTGACTGCCAAGGTGTGTGATTTCCTAGAGGATCGGAAAGCGGACGATGTGCCGTTCTTTCTCACCGCGGGTTATCTGGCGCCGCACTTCCCGTTGATCGTGCCCGAACCCTATTACCGGATGTATCAGGGCCGGGTACCTGTGCCGGAGATCCCGGAGGGATACCTGGAGACTCTTCCGACCAACTATAAACAGGTGAATCGGGGGTTCGGTGTGGATCACGATGATGCGTCGCTGATCCGCCGTGGGCGCGAGCTCTATTGGGGCTTCGTCACGTGGTTGGACGATGAGATCGGGAAGGTGCTCGATGCGCTGGAGCACTCCGAGGTCGGGGAGGATACTATCGTGATATACACGACCGATCATGGCGAGAACAAGGGCGATCACGGCATGTGGTGGAAGAACAACATGTTCGACCACGCATCCCGTATCCCCCTTATCGTGAGCTGGCCCCAGCGGTGGTCGGGCCGGCAGAGCCGCACCGGAGCCTGTTCCCTGGTCGACGTCGCCCAGACGATCGCCGATCTTGCCGGGGCTGAGGTCCCCGACGACTGGGATGGCACCTCGATGGTCGAATGGTTGGACGACGCGGACGCCGGTTGGCGGGATTTTGCGCTGAGCGAGTACTACGCCCACAACATCGCCTCGGGATTCGTCATGGTGCGCCACGGGCCGTATAAGTACGTTTATCACACCCGGATGGATGAGACGCACGGTCCCGAGCGGGAGCTCTACAACCTCGATGAGGATCCGGGTGAGTTCGAGAACCTGGCTGACGATCCCGCTTACCAGCCGGTGGTTACCGAGATGCACGCGATGCTGCTTGAGGAACTGGGCGAGGATCCCGACGTGACCGAGCAACGCTGCCGCGCCGACTATGAACGAGGCTACGACCGGGATCTCGACTGATCCTGCCTCGGGCGAGAGCCGGTAGCGGGCGTCGAAGGTCTGTACACTAGGGCTGGATTGAATGGGTTACGCTTTCACCGACGTAAGGAGGGACCATGAAAACAAGGGTGTTGGGCAAGACCGGATTGGAGATCAGCGAACTGGGCCTCGGCGGGCTCTTTGTCTCATCGTTCGGCGCCGCGTACGAGGAGGGCCGCCGTGCCATCCTGCGGGCCCTCGACCTGGGCGTTACCTACATCGACACCGCGCCGGGCTACGCCAACAGTGAGGAGGTGATCGGGAAGGCCTTGCAGGGCGTCGAGACCCCGTACGTCCTCTCGACCAAGCTCGGGGGGCGGCCCCGGCCCTTCAAGCCCCAGGATCGGGACTGCCTGATGCGCTCCGTGGAGATGAGCCTGGAGCTGTTGGGGCGGGACACCATCGACATCCTGATGATCCACGAGCCGGACCGTCCCGGTCAGTACGACTGGTGGCCCGACTTCGATCATTACGAGGACGCCCCGGTGATGACGCTGCTGGAGGATCTCAAGCGGCAGGGCGTCGTCAAGGCGATCGGGCTGGGCGGCACGACCGCCTACGAGATTGTGCCCATCATCGAGACCGGACGCTTCGACGTCCTGCTGACCGCCTTCAACTACAGCCTGCTGTGGCGTGAGGCCGAGATCGCTGTCCTGCCCGCCGCCAAAGCCCAGGGGATGGGCGTGATCATCGGCTCGCCGCTGCAGCAGGGGGCCCTGGCCCGCCGGCATGCGGAGGTCGAGACCGGTGCTCGTTGGCTCAGCCCGCCGCGACAGCAGCAGTTCCAGGCCTTGTACGCTTTTGCCGAGGAGCTGCGGATGCCGCTGCCCGAGCTGGCACTTCGTTTCGTCATCTCCAACCCCGACGTGACCACCACCCTGACCGGCGCCCGCTCGGCCCGCGAGGTGGAGCTGAACGTCGCATCCATCGAGCGCGGACCGCTTGACGCCGACGTTCTGGCGCGTCTCGATGAGATCGCAGCCATGGTGCCCTTCCGTCCCTTCGAGGAGCCGTTCGGCCTCCCCTTCGGCCGCGAATACCGAGGCCCCGCCATCGCTTGACAATATACCGAAGGTCCCCGGCACTTGCGCACTTCGCAAGTGCCGGGGACCTGGCTTGGCAGTATCTCTACCGCACCACGATCGGCAGGTAGACCCGTCCCGGCTCACCCTCTTGCGAATTGAGGTTCACTGTGATGACCTGCACCGGGTCGAACGTGCCCGGCGGATCCGTGACCGTCACGGTCACGACCGCTGTACGGGTGACCGCCGTTTGGCCCGTGATCCCGTCGGGTGTCACCGAGAACGTGTCCGGGGTGGTACCGGTAGGAGGCGTGACGGTCAGCCAATCGCTGGATAGGTCCACCTGCCACGTCAGCGTGTTCGCCGTCCCCACGTTCTGAGGTTGGAGGCTGTGGAAACCGGGAATGAGCGTTTCGGATTCTGGAAAGTAGACGAACTTCACCGCGTCCGTCAGATCGCCCAACCGTGGTCCCTCGACGGTGACGCTCAGATCTACGTGTTGCACGGCGTTTTCGGTGTCCGGCGGGTCGGTGATGGTGACGGTGAGTACCCCGGTGTACCGGCCCTCATCGAGCTTCAGGAGTTCGCTGACGTTGGGCGCGATGGTGAGGTTGGGATCGTCCGGGGCCTTACCCTGCGAAGGTACCGTCGTAAACCAGTCCCCTTCCTGTGTGACCTCCCAGTTGAGCGCATCAGCACTTCCCACGTTCTCAATCCCGATCGTATCGTTGCCGGATGTGAACGTCTCGGTCCCGCTGTCGAAGGTGAGATCGATCGCCGTGGGTAACGAGCCGAGCTCAGGGATCGTCTCATCTTGGAAGATGTAGGTGGGGATGCCGACGAAGGCGTCACTGAAGTCACCGGTGCTGCCGCTCAGCCACAGGTCGTACGCCCCCGCCGCCGGATAGGTGAGGTCTCGGAACTCACTCGCGCTGTACGGATCGACGCTCTTGAAAATATTGCCGACCGACGACCGTGTGTCCATCGGCGCGAGTAGTTCGTAGATATAGGCGGTGGTCGAGTTGTAGTAGTTGTTCGCATAATAGGCCTGCAGCCCGATGTCGACGAATGGGGCGGCGTACATCCGGACGCGCCGCTCGGCCTCCGCTTCGTTGGGCCACCCCGTGGGATCGCAGCTGGTATTCCCGGCGGAGAAGCAGGCGTGGCTGAGGATCACGACCGCGTGGGGGGCCATGCGCCCCGCCAGGTCGTTGCGGATGTCATCCGGCGTGACGATCGGCCCGTAGCCCAGCGCAAACCCGCCGACTTCCGTCGGATTTGCGCATTCCCCCCCGTAGTAGACGCCATGCCCCATGTAGAGCAGGAAGTGCGCCCCGTTGGCGGCGGTCACGATGTCGTCCCACGAAAACGAGCGCTGTCCGTAATAGAACGTAGCCACGGATGCGCCGTAGTTCTCCAGCGCGTTCACGGCCTTGTTCATGTCGCTGATGAAATCGTCGGTGTGTCCTTCTACGTCGCCGACGATGGCGACGGCTTTCAAACCGGTCGTGGATGCAGGGGCTGCGGGCCGGGACATCGCCTCGATGGCGTCCGGTTTGAGCCCTTGCGACGTATAGGTTTCGGGGCCGCGCAGGGGCGGAGCCATGATGCTTTCGGACGTTGGCGCAAGGTTGTGGGTGTCGGCTCGTTGAGCATCCGGGAGTCCGAACAGCCCGGTGATCAACAGACCGGCGATCAGGGTAAGGGTGACGTACAAGTGTAGGGCGTGTGCACGTCTCATCGTTCATCCTCCCATTGACTTGGGTCGTACGTAAGCTCTCCTAACTAGAATCTAACATAAATTGACGAGAATTGCAAGTCCCTGAGGGCGAAAATCCAGGATTTCGTCAGATTTGCCCCTCAAACTTGCTCTGAGGAGATTTGTAATCTCCGGCTTTGCGATGCCAGGCCCGGAACGCCCAGGCTTCCGCTTCACGTTCCCACAATGGGTGGAACGATCAAGCCCCGGCAATAGCTGCCGGGGCTTGGGTTTGCAGGGATGACGTGCTGGCTTACGCGTCGAGTTGGCCGTGCCTCAATCCCAGGGGGAGCGGGGCCGGGCGCTCGCAGGTGCTCTCCAGGACGATGTGCTTCCCTTCCCGGGCCGAGTCCAGCGTCGCGTGCATGGTGTCGAGCACGTGATAGGCCAGCTTGCCGTTGGCGCGGTGGTCGCGCCCGGATTGCAGGGCGTAGGCCATATCGGCAACGGCAATGCCCCGGCTGTTCTTGGTGTAGCCGTGGGTCATGGGGACCTCGCGCCACATGTCGTCCCCGGCGCGGCGGACCTTCACCGGACCGCCGAAGGTGTTGGGATCGGGCACGCTGAGGGAGCCCTCGGTCCCGTAGATCTCGATCCGGGGCAGCTCGTGCGACCAGACGTCGAAGCTGGTGATGATCGTGCCGATGGCGCCGCTGGCGAACTGCAGCGTGCTGGCGATGTGCGTGGGCGTCTCGACCTCGATCTCGGTCCCGTAGAGCGGCTGGCTGGTGATGGTCCGCGTCGGGAAGGTCACGGCCGCTTCACCCGAGACCCGGTGGATCGGGCCCATCAGGTGGATCAGCGCCGTCAGGTAGTACGGCCCCATGTCGAACATCGGGCCGCCGCCGACCTGATAGTAGAACGCCGGGCTGGGATGCCATCTCTCGTGGCCGTGCCCCAGCATAAAGGCCGTCGCGGCGATCGGCTCGCCGATCCAGCCATCGTCGATCAGCTTGCGGCACGTCTGCAGGCCGCCGCCCAGGAAGGTGTCCGGCGCGCCGCCGACCCGGAGCCCGCGTGCCTCTGCCGTCTTCAGCATCGTCTGTCCCTCCTCGCGCGTCAGGGCGAGGGGTTTCTCGTTGTGCACCGACTTGCCGGCGCCGAGGGCCTGCATCGCGACCTCAAAGTGCGCCTGGGGCGTGGTGATGTTGACGACGATCTCGATCTCGGGATCGTCCAGCAGCTCCTCCACTGTGCATGCCCGGGGCACGTCGTGTTTCTCGGCCTGCGCGCGGGCTTTCTCCATAATCAGATCCGAGCACGCCACCGTCTCCAGAATCTCAAAGGTCTTGTCGGCCTGCAGGTAGATGTCGCTGATGTTGCCGCAGCCGACGACGCCGATCTTGGTTGTCTTCATCATACGGGTTGATCTCCTTTTAAGGTCTTAGGGTTCGTAAAAATATAACGTCCCGACTATAACGCTTCCAGCCCCCGTCCTCGGGGGCGTCGGCGCGGGAACTTGTTCTTTTACAGACCCTCAGGTGCTGGCCCAGAGCAGGCCGCGCTTCACGATCTCTTGGGCCTCCGGAACGTCGAAGTCGCTGGCGACGTGCCCCAGCGACGTATAGAAGACGCGGGCTGCACCGTAGGTACGTTTCCACGCGATGGGCATGACGGTGCCCTCGATCCACGCGCAGTGCTCGCCGCCGAACGTGGTGGTCGCCAGGACCTCATTGGACGGGTCGACGTGCATGTAGTACTGCTCCGAGTGCATCGCGAAGTCGTCCAATCCGGCCACGATGGGGTCCTCCGCTTGGGTGATATTGACCTCGTAGTCGATCACGCCGCCGGGATGGGCCACCCACTGGCCCCCGACCATGAACTGATAGCGCACGTTGTTGCGGAAGGAGTCGCCCATGCCGCCGTGCCATCCGGCGATGCCCACGCCGCTCTCGACCGCGTCCAGGAGCCCGGTCTCCTGCTCGTTGGTGATCGTGCCCATGGTCCACACCGGCACGATAAGGTTGAGGTCCATCAAAAAGTCTTGATCCAGGTAGATGTCCAATGTGTCCGAGACCGTCACGTCGTATCCCTCCGATTCCAGGTACGGCGCGAAGATGTCGACGCACTTCTTGGGCTCGTGGCCCATCCATCCGCCCCAGACCATCAGGGCGCGCTTCGTTTCGTTGGCTTCTGTCATTGTCAATTATCTCCTCTTGGTGATTGAATGGTTACAGATCGTTGGTCTACTTAGAAAAAGCTTCCAGCCCCCGTCCTCGGGGGGCGTACTTCGCCAAAACAAGGCCTCATTCACACGCCACCGACTGACCGCCCTTGGCGGCCGATGCCTTGATAGCATCGTAGAGTTTGGCCATACGCAGCCCCACCTCGGGCGGACAGGGGTTCGCGAACTCGCCGTTGCGTACCGCGAGGAACTGCTCCCATGCGCCCAGGGAGGGCGGCAGCTCGACCTCGGTGAAGTCCTCCTCGCCCTGGCGCTGGATCTCCAGCCAGCGACCCCACGCCCCCGTGCGGATGATGGCGTCGGTGCAGAAGACGCGGATGTCCGAGCGGCACGTGCGGACCGTCTCCCCGCAGCCGTGGAGGGTCACCATGGCGCCGGATTCCAGCTTGGCGATGACCACGGCCAGCGTCTCGACCGGGCGCCCGTAGTTGTCGGTCCATGCCGCGACCTCGACGAAATCCTGCCCGGCCAGATCGGCCACGGTGTTGAGCATGTGCGCGCCGGTGTCGAACATAAAGCCGCCGCCCGAGATCGCGGGGTCTTGCCGCCACTTGCCCTCGGTGCCGGGCCCCCACCGCTGCCAGACCGTCGCGCTGATGCTCAGGAGGTCGCCCATCTCGTCGGAGCGCAGCAGGCGTACGGCCTCGCGAATCTCTGGGGAGAGGCTCCCGTTGAAGGCCACGGTCAGCAGTTGACCGGTGCGGTCGCGGGTCTCCATCAGGCTTCGGGCCTCGTCGGCGTTCATCACCATCGGCTTTTCCAGCAGGACGTCGATGCCGGCTTCCAGGCAGGCCTTGGCCTGGTCGTGGTGCAGGGCGTGGGGGGTGATGATAAACACGGCGTCGAGCTCGTGGTTGGCGAGCAGCGTCTCCAGATCCGTCTCCACCGGCGGCAACGCGACCTCGGCGGCCTCGAAGATCTTCGCGGTCTCGGCGATGGCCTTCGCGGAGGGGTCGCACAGCGCCACGATCTCCGTCGTGTCGGTCTGGAGCAGCATGCTGCGCAGGTGATGGCGGGCCATACCGCCGCAGCCGACGATTGCGGTCTTCACACGGTCATTGGGTGTTGATGTCATAGCAGGGTCTCCTTTAGTGAATGATGGTATCTACAAAAGTTAGGGGTGCTTTGCGATACGCGGCGAGGGCGGCGTCCCACAGGGCCGGGGCGTCGATCAGGTGGGCCGTCGCGTGCAGCACTGGGCCCTCGATCAGGTCGGGGGCGGTCAGGTGGTCGGCGATCCGGTCGTAGCGCTGCCGGTAGTCCATAAAGCCGTGGACGAGGTACGTCCGATCCTGAGTGCGCCCGTTCCAGTCGATGAGGTGGTACGTCAGGCTGCCCCCGAAGAGATAGGGCGGTTCGACCATCTCCTCGATGGCGTGCATCGAGGTGTTGGGACGCAGGCCGCACCCGAGCATCAGAATCTTGCCCTCGCACGTCCGCAGCCGGTGAAAGGGGCTGTGGGGCCCGCACGGCGTCCGGTCGAGCCTATGGTCGTGGAGCAGGGCGTCGGCCCACGCCCCCACGGCACAGACCGAGTGGGTGGGATGGAGGCTCCGGCGCGTGCCGGCCCGCGTGCGGAAGTGCTCGGGGATGGCCCCGACGTTGGACGGCGTGCGTCGGACGTCGAAGACCGGGTGCTTGGCGGTGACGTGTTCGTACGAGAGTGCGGGCATCAGGAGGGTGCCGCTGTTCCCCAGGGCCTCCAACAGCCCCCGCACGACGGTCTCCGGCCCGCCCGGTACGTGGCCCATGCTGCTCAGCGAGCTGTGCACCAGCAGGACGTCGCCTTCCCGGACGCCGAGGGCTTCCAGGTCGCGGGCGAGGGTCTGCGCGGCTTGAGACGTCGATGCCGGGGATGAGGTGCTGTCGGGTGTTGGCATACTTTGGCCTCCAATCAGCCTTGATCAGGCGTTATCCGGGGGCGGCGCCGAGGCCAGGGCCTCAAACTCCTGCCAGCACCGGTAGAGCCCGCGTGGCACGTGGAAGCAGCCCTTCCACTTGGCTCCTTTCAGCGTCATCAGCACGTCGCCCTGCCGGTTGAGGTACCCGTACCACTCACCGTGCGTGGGATCGGGAAACCGGGACCAGGTATAGTCGTGCACGCGCTCGTACCACGTCCAGCAGGCGCGCCGGCCCGTCTCCCGGTACGCCATCACTAGGGCGGTCAACGTCTCCAGGTGGACCCACCACAGCTTCTGGCTCCATTCCAGCTCCTCGGGGGGATGCCCGTGGGCGTCCATGAAGTAATAGAGACCGCCGTACTCGGGATCCCAGGCGTGCTCCAGGATGCTGAGGATCACGTCGGTGGCCCGCTCGGCGAGGGCCGGGTCGTTCTGCCGGCGGGCGATGTCGATGATAAAGCTCATGGCCTCAATGCCGTGTCCGGGGTTCAGCAGTCGCCCGTCGAAGCTGTCCACGTGCGATCCATCGGGGGCGACGTGCTCGTAGATCAGCATCGACGCCGGGTCGAGGAAGACCTCCATCACCTCGTGGACCCCGGTCTCGATCCGCTGCGCCACCTCTGCCGCGTCGAGCACGGGCGCCAATTCCAGCACCAGGTTGCAGAGGATCATCGGCAGCGCGAACCCCTTGAGCGGGCGGGTGCCCGGCACGCGTTTCTCATACTGTCCCTTGGGATTGTCCTGGCGGCGCAGGATGTTCTCGTAAGTCTGGCGGGCCAGCTCGGCGTAGGCGTCATCGCCCGTCGCTTCCGCGAACTGCCCGAAGGCCAGCGCGCCGAAGCAGTCCGAGAAGATGTTGTAAGGCTGCACCAGGGGGCGCCCCCAACGGTCCAGGGCGAAGTACCAGTTGCCGTCCGCGTCCGTGGCGTGCTCCCGTAAAAAGCTCGCGCCGGTGCGGGCGATCTCAAGCCAATCGTCCCGGGCCTCCAATCGATTGTAGAGCATCGCAAAGGTCCAGACCTGCCGCGCCTGCAGCCACACGAATTTATCGGTGTCGAAGACCTCTCCCTTGCGCTCCAGACAGGTGAAATACCCACCCGCCTCGCGGTCGACGGAATGACGCATCCAGAAGGGGATGACGTCGTCGAGCAGGGCGCGGCGGTAGGTGTCCGCATATTCGGCGAATGTGGGTTGCGCTTCCTCCAGCATCATACGTCCTTTCTGTTGTCGTTGGGCCTTCGAACTCGCCGCTGGACCGGTTACGAACCGGGCAGATACGATTTCGCGTGTTCGTCCAGTTTGGTGAAGACGTCGCCGAAGATCGCGTCCCGGTTGACGTGATAGACAGTGCGAATCAGGTGCCGTCGTTTATCGAAGCTCCACGTCCCCTGATCGGTGACGATGGGGCTGTGGATGAGGTGGCTGGGCGTCCAGGATGCGTCAATCAGGTAGGCAATGGCGGAGATGTCCCAGATCACCTTCGACCAGGCGAAGTGGTTCTCGTGGTAGCTCTTAACCGTCTCGGCGAGGTAGTCGCCGATGGCGCCGCGCCCTGCGACGTAACGCTCGATCTCCGGGATCGTCGTGTGCAGGTGCGAGCAGACGCCCATCACCTGGATCTGGACGACGGGTACGCCCGAGTCAAAGATCACGCGGGCGGCCTGTGGATCCTGCCACAGGTTGAACTCCTTGGTGTGGGGCCAGTGGAAAGCGTGGCCGCCCAGCCAGACCACGACGATGCGCTTGATAATCGCCGGCTCCATCAGAATCGCCGAGGCGACGTTGGTGATTGCGCCGATGGC
>DAOTTS010000261.1:0-4589 GCA_034437735.1 Anaerolineae bacterium | reverse complement strand
CCGCACCTTGGGACTCGTCTTCTCGTAGATGTACTGCAGCGTCGTCGTCTTCCCGCTCAACGCCGGCCCGTAGTACACGATCTTCAAATTCAGTTCCCGCATCTTCCAGTTGATGAACATCTATGCCGTCACCCTCTCTGACTATCCTCGATCCTCTCCATAACTCCGAAAAAGTTTCTTGTCTGGCTTGGGGAGCGCCCCCGAGGACGGGGGCTATGAGCAATGTTGAGACAATTTTTTACGCTTACTTAGCCGACCCGTTCAATGTTTCTGAAAGCTGGATGGTAACAAACCTTTTTCTATCGCTTCCTCAAGCGAAAGCAGCGAATCATCAAGCTCCTGATCCTCAGGTTCCGATCCTTCCGATGGTGGTTGTGAAGCGCACGCCTTCGTACTCCGATTCACCGCCCGAGAGGGGGCGCTGGGTTTTGGCTCGATAGGTACGGACGCGACCTCACTGCGATTCCCTTGGGGTGGTTCTACCGCTTTAGAGGCAGCCTTAGCAGACGCTGCTTCCCTGCGCATCGGCTCTGCAGGCTCCGACTCCCTCACGGCGAAGTCATCGCTGAACGCCGTGTCCAATTCCGCCATAATCGTCGATTCGAAGTCGTCCTCAAATTCCCACGTCGGCGAGTCATTATCCAGGGTCGAGAGGATATCCTGCAAATCATCGATAGCCCGACGGGTGTAGAGCCACACCATGCCGACGCGACTTTTTTGAACGGAGCGATCAAAGAGCATCGCGATGATCAAACTATGCCCCACATTCACCGAGTAAATGTCGTAATTCTCCCCCTCCTGATAGCTGAGGTTGACCGACTCGCCGCCATTGAACTGACGGGCCAACTCAGCGCTCGTCGCGAACCCGCCGGCTAACAGCGTGAGCAGCATCGTGCTGTCAACGTCCTCGGTAGGACCGACCTCCACCAGGCGCTGCCCCTGCATATCGGCTAGATACGCGCAGTGCGCGTCGACGTCCGAGCACAGCTCCTCAAGGCGTTCGGTCATCCGCTCAAATGACTTGTCCGAAAATATCGTAAATTCCGGTCGCATCAACGCGACCTTGTTCAGAGCCTCGTCAACGACGCCGGTAAAATCACGTACGTTGAAGGGTTTGGCGATATACCGATAGACCTCGAGGCGACGGGCTTCCGCTTTTACCCTGTCACTTCCATAAGCCGTGATAAGAATCGTCCGGGTCTCCGGGCTCGACTCTCTCACCCGCCGGATCAGTTCGAGCCCACTGAGACCCGGCATCCTCAGGTCGGTGATAAGAAGGTCGACCTTCGAACTCCCTACAATCTCAAGCGCTCGCCTGCCTGACCGGGCCGTACTGACCCGGCAGTTTTCCCGAGAAAGCTCCAAAGACTTCCTCAGGAAGAATCCAACTTTGGGCTCGTCATCGACAATTAAGATGTGATTCTCCGCCATTGTTCACACCCCTCTGAACCTCAACACGGCAAATTAACGACGATGTAACCGAACTCTCGCGATGACCACTCAACCTTAATCTAACTATATTTTAATATAAAAAGCGGTCTTGGTGCGTTCCAACTCCTACCCAACTCTGTGCCGATTGTGTTCCAACGCAAGATACAGACGAGGCGATCGGTCCGTAAATGGCCAATCGCCTCTCTTGATGCTCGAAGGTGCATATGCCTCCGTTAATTTGTCACGTTACCCACGTTCGTTTTCAGCGGGCCCCAGCACATGGGACCCACAGTAAGTAGATGCGAGAAAGTATCTTAACACTGCTCACAGCCCCCGTCCTCGGGGGCGGAGGCCAAGGAACTTTTTCGGAGTTACTTACCTATTCTGCCGTGCATCCTAGGTCGGCAGGCGATAATACTTCTCAAGGACATCCACACCACACGATAGCTCCGTGACCCAATCTATGAACTGCTCGACGTGCTCCTTCTCCATCAACATCGCACCGTGTTGGGGCGCGATATGCTCAATGTCGAGCGATCTCACCATGGATGCCCATAACTTGAGGACCTTGGGGGTGGCGATATATCGTTGGTGAAATCCTTTCATATACTGAATGTGATCCTGGAAATTCTGGACCACCGTGTACGTCTGTCCAAGGGAAGCACCCAAATCCCCCGAGTAGAGGATCTTCGACACCGGATCGTAAACCTGGAAATTAGCCGCCGAGTGCATGAAGTGAGCGGGTAAGGCCAACAGCTCACACCCGCCAAGATCGATGGTCATTCCCTCGTCCGGGATAGGAACGATACGATTCATCACCATCTCATCCACGCCAAAATGGGTGATAAACCGAATCCAGGGCCTGGGCAGATACGCGCTAGCATTCGTGGACATGAGCCATCCATTGGCCGCTGCAATGATGTCTGGATCCTGATGGGAGAAGAAGACGTGCCTGAGATTGCCCAACGGTACAATCGTCGATATCTCATCCACCGCCAACGAATACACCTTGTGTCCGCCGGGATCCAGAAGCATCGCATGGCCATTATGGACAATCACGTGTTGATTGGCCTGCACCATCTGACCCGACGTGAAGTCCTCCAGCAGGGCATTCCGGTGATTCTCGTTTTCGAACAATATCTGGGTTGGCATATCCTATCCCTCCTCGGACAGCATGTTTTCGAAAAGCTCTTTGCTAAAGCCGGTGACCTTCTGGAATTGTTCGATACGCTTATCTTCATAGGACTTCAGCATAATGTTTAAGTCGAGGTCCATCACTTTGTTCAACACCATACACCGGGCGTCCTTGTCCGGGGCATCACCATACGCAGGCTCGACGATCATCTCAACGGCCTTAGCCCGGCACCAGGCCATCGCAGCAATCACATAACGAGGATCGAGGCCGACGTCGACGTGACGATACCCGATGCGATACCGTCGATCGAAGTAATCCGCGTCATAAGATCCGCCGACCAAACTGATCAACCAATCCCGAAGATGGTCTTTAAGTCGGGCAATGCGACCAGGTTTGGCGTGCAGGATCTCACGCGTGCGAGCGTTCTGCTCCAGATTCCCATAGAATGCGTCAATGAGAGCGTCGACGTGCTTCTCGACCGCCGGCTTCATCTCAGCCAGCAGCGTCCGCTCCTCCTCCGTCAGTCCACCGCTTAACTTCGTCACTTCATCAATAAATCCCTTATTCACCGATCCCCCCTAACTGAGAATCTCGGTGACGGTCTTCGCACCGGCGCTGATTTCAAGGAACGCCAGACCAAGATTTGCGTCATCTCCCGTCAAAACGACCAAGGCCGCATTCTTACCCGCGTTCACCAGAATGATATTGCCCTGGTCCCCCTGAACCAACGTCCGCTGAAGCGATCCCCGAGACAGTTGCGCGACCGATCGACCCGACAGGCTGAGAATGCCCGCCGCGACCGCGCCGACACGCGTCTGCTCCATTCTCTGAGGCAACACCGCGGCGATAATAAGCCCATCCATACTGATGACGGCCGACCCTTTAATATCCGAGGAACGCTCTACAAGGCCACTCAAGGTCTCCTGCAACAGCTCCTTACGCGTCTTCGCCATAGCTGATTTCTCCTTCTCACGGTTTATCGTTTCACGTGTCGATTCGTGCCCTGGACCCGGCACGCTCTGCTGCTCGTCGTAACGTTTCTCATCCCGCTGCCGCAATCCCTCCATCAGCAATGCCGACCAAGGGATCGTGATCGTCCTGGCGGGAGGCGGGACATCGCGTTCGAGCGCAAATGTACCGGTTTCCCATTCCAACAGGGCGTAAGCGGCCTCTTCACCTTTCAGCTCCCCCAGTTGCGCGTGAACCACGTCGCCATCCGAAAAATACAAGGTGGATTCCTCGCCGGCATGCCGCGCTGTTAACCGAGCAAGCTCCCCAGATTGACAGTTTAGCTGGATCAAATCGACCAGCTCGATATCGCTCAAGTCCCCCTCAAGTGCCATACCCTCTCGCTTTCCTCAGATCATCGTGCTGTGGGAAATAGCCAACCCCAGCCCCGTACCTTCCTCGCCCTTGGTCGTGAAAAAAGGCTCGAAGACCCGCACTTGAAGCTCCGGGTCGATCCCCACACCGGTATCACGCACCTTGGCGTAGACCCGGGATTCATCCGCTTCCGTATAGATGGTCAGATCCCCCCCATCCGGCATTGCATCGCGCGCATTAATGTAGCTGGCACTCTGAAGCACAGGACGAACCGACCGGACGACATCCGGGGTGCCATCCACGACAAGGATATCGGAAAACAATCCTCCCAGGTCCATATGCGTATCCGCTCCTACAGATATTCCAGCCAAGCTACAGGGTTCACAATGCCGGGATCAACGCACAGGGGAGGCCTGGCAAACGAAGAAGCGTACGGAATCCAGGCCTCGCCTTGCATATCGCTGATTGCTTATCCCAATCCACCGG
Source organism: Anaerolineae bacterium (assembly GCA_034437735.1). Taxonomy (GTDB): domain Bacteria; phylum Chloroflexota; class Anaerolineae; order B4-G1; family SLSP01; genus PWVB01. Next base: position 214 of record DAOTTS010000261.1, on the reverse strand, counting down.
GATACTCAGTCCCACCCATCAGCACCGATCCAAGGTGGAGGTCCACTTTGGATGTCCCATTGGATGGGGACACTTCGAAGCTACTCCATCATTTTGAAATGGATATCTGGCTACCTATCACTTTCAAAGATAAGGTCTGAAATGCAATCTCAACGGCTTGTCGAAGCGCGTATGCTGTCTAAACCAGTCCATACCCAGGCGAAAGTAGCTTTTA
>DAOTTS010000260.1:0-2662 GCA_034437735.1 Anaerolineae bacterium | reverse complement strand
GCCGCGAGAGGGTCGCCACCGCCTCCGTATCAAGCGCCAGATCCAGCGTCTCCCGGAAGAACGCGGCGATCTCCTCGGGCGTGAACCGCAGGTCGGCCGCCCGAAGCTCCGTGAGCTGCCCCCGCACGCGCAGCCGGGAGAACGGCAGCGGGGGATCCTCACGGGTGAGGACCACCAGGTGCAACAGATCGGGCGCGTGCTCCAGCAAAAACTCGACAAGCGTGTGCACCTCCGGCGCTCGGATGAGGTGGTAATCGTCCAGAACCACGATCACAGGGCTGCCGACCTCGACGAGATCGTTGATCAGGAGCGTGAGAGGCGCTGTCCCGGTCGATTGCGCCCCTCGAAGCAGGCTGCGGGCGCCGGTACCATACGCAGGATCGACGCGTTCCAGGGCGGCGATCAAATACGTCAAAAAGCGATGCGGGTCGTTATCCGCCTCGTCGAGGCCCACCCAGGTAAAGGGGGAGGTCTGCGCGTGGAGCCAGTCCGTAGCGACCGTCGTCTTCCCGTAGCCCGCCGGCGCCGAGATCAAGGTGAGGCGGCGCCGCGCTCGCAGCCCGGCATCGAGCCGGTCCAACAAACGCGACCGCGAGACCGTGTCCGGTCGCCGGCCCGGAACGTGCAATTTGGTCAACAGAATGGGCATATCCATAGCGGCCATGGTAGCACAAGAGGATTCTGCGCCAAGACTGCTATTCTCTCACCAGCGGAAGGCGGTCGCCAAGCCTATGACCCTCATTTCAGCGGAATACGGGCAGTGGGCCGCTTGTTGATAACCTTGGCAGCCATACTGTAGGACCGAAAGGCATCCATAAAGGTCTCTGTGTAGGCCAACTGGGACAGATAATAATTGTAATCGGCGACGGTGGGCAGGTCAAAGAACCAGTAGAGGGGCATCAGGGGCGAGATCCACAGGCGGCTGCCCCGCGTCTTCTCGGTCAGATGGTAGTTCCCGTAATGCCCCTGCACTGCCGACACGATGGACGAGTTGATGACGCTGGGATCCTGATAGCGACGCCCCTGCACGTAGAGCACCGCATCCTCGTACGCCTGGTACGCCGCCATCTGGGGCGTCAGGGAGCACGCGCCCAGGAAGCCGCCCGCTTCCGTCAGCGTCGCGATGTTCTCAAAGATGTGCGCATAGGTGATTCCAAGCTCCGCCCCAAAGGCGGTGCAGCCCATGATCCGAGTTGGCACGTCCTGGAGCTCGTTCACGGCATAGAGCGAGATGGCGTCCTCGATCATCGTACCGCGCCCTGATTCGTCCCCTCGGACCAGGCTGTCGACGCCGCCGTCGATGAGCAGAATGCCGTCGATTTCCAGATGGTCGACGAGCACGCGGTAGTTCTCCAACAGCGGGCGGGTGCCGGTCTTATGGAAGCTCCACAGCGTGACCGCCTCCCCGCGCCGTTCCCGGAACCACCGCGTCAAGTAGAGCTCGGGGAAGTAGAGGGCTAGCCCGTCATAGTCGGCGGTCACGCCTACCAGGGTCTCCGTCAGGCGGACCCCGGCGCCGAACATCTCGAGATCGGTGAAGCTGTAGCTGGCCAGATGGACGGTCTGCCCGCGCTTCTGCAGCTCAAGGTAGATCGGCAGGCCGCAAAAGACGTCAAAGCCGCCCCCCATCCCCGCGATGAGGAGGTTCTCGCAGTCGGCCACGTGGTCGAAGATCGGTAGATTGAGGTCCATGGCTCCTTCTTTCCTGTGCTGGTCAGTCATCCGGGGCCCCTATGGCGAACAGGAGGAGCCCCCCACCCCTAAGCGTACTCAGGTACGAAAATTGGGCAACCTCTCGCCCTCCGGCGAGAGGTTGCCCACCATTCGGATGGCTCGCGTCGTTACTTGCGGTCTACCGACCGACCCACATCCCGCACATCCACCTTCGTTATGCCTTCCCTACCGGCACCTGAATCTCGGTCACGTAGGTGGATGGGTCGTCCCCCGACTCCGGTCCCTTGAGATAGATCTCTCGGGGCGGACCCGCAAGCTGGTACGGATTATCCTCGATCCATCCCATCACCCGCCCGTACGCCTCCCCGATGGTCTCGTAACTGCCCTCGTGCACGACACACGCCGTCGTCATGGCGGGAAGCTTACGCCCCTTCACCCGCTCGCCCTCGGGGACAGAGACGTTGACCGGCACGACCACCTCCACGTCCACGTCCTGCTCCTTGAAGTCCTCGTCGTGATAGAGAGTGACGGGCGGCCCCGCCGGATTGAGCCCGTGTTGTCCCAGAAACGCAAACATCTCATTGAAGAGCTGGTCGAGATCCCCAAACGTGGGGAGCGTGTCCCGCACCGAGGCGACGGCCTGGGTGGGGATATCCTTGAGTACGACTTCCTGTTGTGGCATCGTTTCCTCCTGTTCGATCTGTCTCAGCCGCTGCTCCACGCGCGCCAACCGGGCCTGCTCCTGATTCAACCGCTCCTGGATCTCAACCCGCTTCAAGCGGAGCATCCCACGGATCTGCGCCGGCGGCAGGTCCTCCTCGAGCAGCCGGGCGATCTCATCGAGTGAGAGCCCCAGCTCCTTCAACGCCAGGATGCGGTTGAGCCTGGGCAATTGGCTTGCCGAGTAGTAGCGGTAGTGGGTGAAACGGTCCACCTCCGCCGGCTCGAGCAGGCCGATCGAATCGTAGTAGCGCAACGTTTTCACAGT
>DAOTTS010000259.1:0-8578 GCA_034437735.1 Anaerolineae bacterium | reverse complement strand
CGGGTGTCTGGGAAGAATGCGCTCCCCTCGCTGGCGAATACGATTCGGGCTCAGAGTGCACTGGGGTGAGCGATTTCCCCTCGCCACCCCGGATTATTGAGAAGATACGCCCACCGCATCGAAAAGCAGCTCCAACCCCACGTGCGCATCGAGATCGACACCCGAGAAGGGGTCTCACCCGGTTGGAAGTTCAACGACTGGGAGATGCGGGGCGTACCACTCCGCGTGGAGTTAGGCCCCCGGGATATCGCTAACGACAGCGTGATGCTGGCCCGGCGCGACATCCCCGGACGGGATGGCAAGAGCTCCGTGCCGATGGACGGGCTCGAGACGAGCGTCCCGGCGATGCTGGAAATCATCCAGACCGCGATCTATGAGAAGGCGAAGACGTTCCGCGACGAGAACATCCACGACGTGGACAATTACGATGAATTCAGAGAGGCCGTCGCGACCGGCTTCGCGCGCGCCTGGTGGGCCGGCGACATCGAGGATGAAGCGCGGATTCAGGACGAAACCCAGGCCACGATCCGATGCATTCCCCTCGACCAGCCCGAGGGCTCAGGCACGTGCGTCTACACCGGCAAGCCTGCAGAGGAGGTCGCGATCTTCGGACGCGCCTATTAGGCCGTCCCAGAAAACAGGTCATCCCAATAGGACGAACCGATACTAATGCTTCGAGGCGGCCCCGATCGGGGCCGCCTCGCTGTTATCCGCCACGTCCCACAAGCCTAGTCGTCGCGCTGCGTCCCACAGACCGAACAAGCGGGATCCCGTTCGAAATCGATCACATCAAACTGTCCGTAGAGCCCATCCCACACCAGCATGCGATTGGTCAGGGGCTTGCCGATATCGAGGAGCACCTTGATGGCCTCAATCGCCTGGAGGGCACCCATAGCGCCGGCGGCCGCCCCGACCACGCCCAGTTCAGCGGGTGAGGGGTACGTGTCGGGCTCGGGATCCTGAGGGAAGACACACCGGCGGCACGCCTGTCCAGACACGTAGGTACCGAGCTGACCCTCAAACCGGACCACGGCCCCCCACACCAACGGCACCCCCGACCGCACGCAGAGCTCGTTCATCAAGCTCTTCGTCTCCAGGTTATCACTCGCTTCGACAACGAGGTCAAACCGGGGCACGAGGTCCAACCCATTCTGGCGGAGAACCCGCTCCTCATAGGGGATCGCATTCACGTCCGGGTTGAGCGCGTGGACGCGCTGGACCGCGGCCAACGCCTTACTGCGTCCCACGGTCTGCGTATCGTACAACACCTGCCGGTTGAGGTTGGACGGTGCGACCTTATCACCGTCCGCAATTCCCAACGTGCCCACGCCGGCGGCCGCCAGATACAGTAGAATCGGGGATCCAAGGCCCCCGGCCCCGACGACAAAGACCCGCGCCTCCTGGAGAGCCGCCTGTCCCGCTTCTCCGATCTCCGGGATAACCACCTGCCGTGCATAGCGTTCTTCCACACCATCCTCCTGACGATCCATGATGCATGCTGCCGCCCTGCACGCTCGATTATAACTAGACCGGGGAGGTCCGGCAAATCCTTTGGATTTGCCGTCCCCACAAACCGAAAGAGCCGGGCATTGACCTCGCCCGGCTCTTATCTGGACCCTCACCCGTACAAGGGCCGAGGATCCTGGAGGGTGCGACTGATTCAGGTACTGCGATCGGATTCATCGGGCGGCGGCTCGACGGGAGCAGGCACCTCCGGAGGCGACGGCTCAGCCGAGGGAGACGGCGCAACGGGCGCCGGTCCAGACGAGCGGGAGGCCGTCACCCGCCCCGTCGTCGCGTAAGGACGCGAGCCGAACCGGGTCAGGACCACGGTTCCGACCGCCAGCGGGACCAGGACGAAGAGCAGGAGAACGTGCAACAGCCCAACCGATCTGGCCAGCGCCATCAAGAACGTCACCAGCGCGGTGCCGACGATCCCCGCTGTCACAGCATTCGGCGACGGCTGGTCGAAGAGGCCGGCCAACACCCGGCGTCCCACGATCAACCCGAGCGAGATCCAGCCTAACAACGCCGCGATCGCGATCACAATGATGCCGACGACGGCAAAGGGGCTCAAGCAAATCGTCACCGCCAGCAGGAGGATGACCAGGGTGCCGACGATCAAACTCAGCAGCCCCACCCCGAAACTCGTCAAGGGGTTCTCCTCAATAACCCGCCCCATCCGTTCCGCATGATCGGGCCACAGACTCATCACAACCAGCGCCAGGATCGAAAGAACCACAACCCGCGCCAGGCCGCGCAGCATCGCGCCTGCGGTTCGAATCCACCAGGAGGCCGCCGTCACCCGTGCGTGCGGCCAGACAAAGGGGAAGACAAAGGGCGCATCCTCAGGAAAGACGAACTCTCCGTCCGCTACCGGACCAATCGTCCCAAGCACGACGGCGTCCTCGTGCCGGTCAATAACTCCGGCGGAGGCAACGTCCCCCTCGGCCCGCGCCGTCGATCGTAACGTAAGCGAGCCGGCAGAGAAGAGGTCGCCCTCCACCGTCCCTGCGACGTCCGCGTTCCCCATCACGACGACCTCGCCATCGATGCACGCCCCGGTTTCCAGCTCGAACGTGCCAAAGACAACGAGGTCACCATCAAGCTCGGCATCCTCAAGAATCCGAACCGGCCCGCCGAAGACGACCCGATCGCCGGCCGCATACTCCTCTGCCTCCAGGGTATAGGGACCAAAATGAATCCCACCGTCGTCGACAAGGGGCGCAGCCATCACCGGACTGACGATCACAAACGTCAAAAGCAATACAAGACCAACACTGAACCACCGCTTTCCTAGCATGATCTCACCTCCAAGTGCTGGGGATCCTGAACCGTCCCATAGGCGGGGGCCGCCTGGCGACGCTTCGCCAACCAGAAGACGACCAACGTCGCGATCAAACCATTCGGCATCAAGAGTAGAAAGGTCAACAGCGCAAACCCCACGAGAAAGGGGAGCACCGCTCTCCACGCAGCGATCAGATTGACCGCGATCGTGACAAACGAATTAAAGAGCGCCCGGCGCGCGGAGAACGCGGCGCTCAACCCGTGCTCCAATGACGCCACCACCGCGTTCACCTGCGTGAGGACCAAGGCCGACACCAGAACGACGATCAAGGTCCCCGCGAGGAAACTCAACAGACGCCTTAAGCGCTGTTTGTGACGGATACGAACCACCGTCTCATCCGTGAACAACGCGGAAAGCGCCGGTGGGGTGCGTGCCCTCGCCTCGACTTTCACCTCATCCAGCCAGAGATCGACCTGCTGGAGCGCCTCCCACTCAAGCCGGCAACGCTCACAGGTCCGCAGATGGGCCTCCCAGCGACGCTGCTGCGCCGGCGTCAACGAGCCTTCGAGGGCTCGGGCCCACCACGTATCGCCGTGCATAGGTTCTTCCAACCGTGGAGTGTTATGATTGTCAGGCATAGCATTATCAGGCATAGCATTATCAGGCATAGACTTATCAGGCATAGACTTATCAGGCATAGATTCCCTCCTCAACCAAAAGGCCGGCCATCTTCCGGCGGGCCCTATACAGCCGTGATTTAATCGCCGATTCTGTGAGACCAGTGACTTCACTGATCTCGGCATACGACATATCCTGCCAGTAGAACAGCGCCATCACCTGGCGATCCAGCGGCTTGAGCTCGACCAGCATCTCACGGACCAAGGTATGTTTTTCCTTGTGCAGCACCTCAGCCTCCGGGTTTGGGCTCTCACCGGCTTTCCATTCCCAGGCCCCATCCTCCCCCATATCGTCGAGGGAGACGGGGTTCTTCCGCCGGCGGATGCGGTCGATGCACTCATTGGACGCGATACGCATGACCCACGGTTTGAACGGCCGCCCGAGTTCAAAGCTGTCCAGGTGGGTCACGGCTTTGACCAATGCCTCCTGAGCGGCATCCTCCGCATCCGTCCGGCGGCGCAACATCCGATAACATAATCCAAAGACCGGCCCCCGGTAGGTATCAACCAACGTACGTATGGCATCCTCATCGCCATGTTTCGCCCGTTCTAAACACGCCTCTTCCATTAAGCCTCGCTTAACGCTAACCACGAATGAATGACTTCATCATCAAAAAGAGCGGACGAGCTTATGCGCGGCCCGTCGCTCCATAGAGTATATACGAGCGCAGGGCCTCGAAGTTGCAAAACCAAGAAAAACCAGGGACGACACGAAGTCGCCCCTGGCAGTGTGTGTTTCTATTGTACGCTTGTTATATGCTACCCTTATGGATACGTCAGCCTATTGACAGGCTTTCGTGTCTAGACAGACTCCATACTGAAGGGCTGCTGAAGGTCGGAGAGCATCATGGACTCGGATTCCTCATCCTCGTCGCTGAGCAGCGTGCCCTTCGGCATCTCTTTCTCCACCGGCACACCTTCGTAGATGTCGATCGGCCCGTCGGCCCCCTCGATGTCACCCCGGTAGCCCGTGCCCGCCGGGATCAGCTTCCCGATGATTACATTCTCCTTGAGGCCGTACAAGTGATCCTCATCCGACTCCACAGCCGCATTCGACAGAATCTTGATCGTATGCTGGAACGATGCCGCAGACAGGAAGGACTCCGAGGCCAGCGAGGCCTTGGTCAAACCCAGCAGCACCTGACGGGCGCGCGCGGGGTTCTTGCCTTCCTCGGTCAGTTGCCGGTTGGCAAGCTGGAACTCGACCCGGTTGACCAGATCGCCGGGCAGGAACTTGGTATCGCCCGATTCGGTCACCAACACGCGACTCAACATCCGGCGGATGATGATCTCGAAGTGCTTATCGGCGATGTTCACACCCTGGGTCCGATAGACCTGCTGGACCTCACTGAGCAGGTGGAGCTGAACCGCCTCGCGCCCCTGAACTTCCAGGATGCGGTGCGGGTTCGCGACACCCTCATATAACTGGGTGCCCGCCGGGATCTTCTGTCCCTCAGCCACCAACAATCGCGCGGAGGGCGGAATCTCGTACTCGACCTCTTCGCGGATCTCATAGATCAGCACGATGTCGCGGTCCTCACGGCTGATGCGCCCATCGGCCTTGGCTCGCACCTCCTCGGTGCTCTCCTCCTCCTCACTGCGCGCAATCAGATCCTCCAGCTTCACGTCATCGCCATCCTCAACCACGATCTCCCATCCTTCCGGAATATCGTAGCTGGTCTTCTTCACCTGGCTGTCGACGATCGTCACGGTTGCCATTTCGCCCTCGCGGGTGATGTGGACGACGCCACCAAGGTCGCTGATCTCCGCCTCACCTTTCGGCGACTTGCGGGCCTCCAACAGCTCCTCAACCCGGGGCAACCCCGTGGTGATGTCACCGCTGGATGACGCCTGCCCCCCGGTGTGGAAGGTTCGGAGCGTCAACTGCGTGCCGGGCTCACCAATGGACTGCGCGGCGATAATCCCCACCGCCGCCCCCACCTCGACCAACCCACCACGGGCGAGATCGCGTCCATAACAGAGCCCACAGATCCCGTGCTCTAGCTCACACGTCATCGGGGATCGGATATAGACCTCATCGATACCCAGGCGATCGATCTCCGCGATCATCTCCTCGTCGATCTCTTCGTTGCGATCCAGGAGCACCTCACCGGTCTCTGGATGGGCCAACGGCGCGGCGGCCATCCGCCCCAGAATCCGAACGCCCATCGACTGGCCCGCGACGTTATCGGAGCGGCGGATCCAGATGCCGGCCCGCGTGCCGCAGTCCTTCGCATTGGTGATGATGTCCTGTACCGTGTCGACCAGGCGCCGCGTCAAGTAACCGGCGTCAGCCGTTCGCAGCGCGGTATCGGCCAGACCCTTGCGCGAACCGTGCGTGGAGATGAAGTACTCCAGCGCGGTCAGACCCTCACGCAGGTTACTGCGAATGGGCAGCGGAATAATCCGCCCCGAGGGATCGGCCATCAAGCCGCGCATCCCCGCGAGCTGAGAGATCGGCCCGTAGCCACCCTTGGACGCACCCGACTGGGCCATCACGGCGATCGGGCCTTCAGAGTCCATCTTACTGGCCACGGCCTTGGATACGTTATCGCGGGCGCGGGACCAGATTTCAATCGTGCGATTGTACTGCTCTTCCTCGGTCAACAGGCCACGACGGTACTGTCTCTCAATCTCCGAGACCTCATCGCCGGCATTGCCAAGAATCTTTTCTTTTTCGTTCGGGACGGTGAGATCGTAAATCGAGATGGTCACCCCGGAGATGGTCGCATACTCGAACCCCAACGTCTTGATATCGTCCGCAAACTTCACGGTCACTTCACGCCCCATCGTGCGGTAACACAGGGCGATCAGTTCGTTGAGCGCCCCCTTGTCCAGAGGTCGGTTGATGAAGCGCAGCGGATCGGGGACTACGCGGTTGAAGAGTGCGCGACCGACCGTCGTCTCCACCAGTTCCTCAGGCGCCGGGGCGTCATCGTAAATCTGAGCGAGCTTGATGCGGCTGTGCAATCCAATGAGGCCCAACTGATACGCCGTCTCCACCTCATCGAGATCCGAGAAGCCTTTAAACTCCTCTGACTGCCCGCTCTTATCCATCGTCATATAGTAGATGCCCATGCACATATCCTTAGATGGGCCAACGATGGGCTCGCCGTTCGCCGGCTTCAGCAGGTTCTGCGTGGCCAGCATCAGCTTACGGGCCTCCTCCACCGACTTCTTGGAAAGCGGCAGGTGAACGGCCATCTGATCGCCGTCAAAGTCCGCGTTGAAGGCCGCACAGACGAGCGGGTGTAACTGAATCGCCTTGCCCTCGACCAGAACCGGTTCGAAGGCCTGAATACCCAGGCGGTGCAGCGTCGGCGCGCGGTTGAGAAGCACCGGACGGTCATGAATGACCTCCTCAAGCACCTCCCAGACTTCAGGGCGCCGGCGTTCGATCAAGCGCTTCGCAGCCTTGACGTTGGTCGCGTAATTGTACTCGACCAGGCGTTGGATAATGAAGGGCCGATACAACTCGAGGGCCATCGTCTTCGGGAGGCCGCATTGATCCATCGCCAATGAGGGCCCCACCACAATGACCGAGCGACCGGAGTAGTCGACGCGCTTCCCCAGCAGGTTCCTGCGGAACCGCCCCTTCTTCCCCTTCAGCATATCACTCAAGGACTTGAGCTGGCGGCGACCACGGCGGCTCATCGCCTTCCCACGCTGACTGTTATCAATCAAGCTGTCGACCGCTTCCTGAAGCATACGCTTCTCATTGTTGATGATGACCTCAGGGGCACCAAGCTCCAGCAGGCGCTTGAGCCGGTTATTGCGGTTAATGACGCGACGGTAAAGGTCGTTGAGGTCCGACGTCGCAAATCGGCCACCGTCCAACTGGACCATCGGCCGCAGCTCGGGCGGCAGCACCGGGAGCACCGTCAGGATCATCCACTCCGGCTTGTTCCGCTGGCTCTTGCGCAGCGCCTCCACAACCCGCAGCCGACGCGTGGCACGTTTGCGGCGCTGCATCGAGGTGCCATATCGTACCTCGTGCCACAGCTCCTCGGAGATCTCATCCAAATGCAACCCCTGCAACAGCTCATAGACCGCTTCCGCGCCCATGCCGGCCTTGAAGACCTGGCCCCATCGCTGTCGAAGTTCGCGATATCGCTGCTCGTTTAGGAGCTGCAACTCGGCAATACTCAACAGCTCCTCACGAAGGTCGCTGTAGTGATCGCGGATGATAGTGACCTTTTCGGAGAGCTCGTCATTGACGCGGTCAACCTCCGCGTCGACCTCATCCTCATCGACCTCGGTCACGCCCTCAAGCTCCGATTCCACCAACGCTTCCTCGCGCCGTCGAATCTCTTTTTCCAGTGCGTCCAGCGCATCCTGGGCCACGGTGTTCAACATCGTCTGGTGATCGCGGTCGATGGTCTCATCGCCCTCAACAATCACCGTATCCGTGGGCTTGAAGACGACGGGCTCGGAGGGTTTATGTCCGACCATCCCATCCAGGCGATCCTGGAGATTTCTCGCCTGGCTCAGAATCTGCTCCGTCCGTTCGTTCAACTCCTGCTCCAAATCGGCCTTGGCCTCTTCGCGCGCGGCCTCCATCGCTTCCTGTTGACCAGAAACGAGGCCCTGGAGCTCATCAATACGCGCCTTCGCAGCGTCTTCCATCCGCTCGACGCGCGACGCTTCCTCTTCATCAATACGCTTAAGCGCCCGCTGCCGGGCGTCCTCATCCACCGATACCACAATGTATTGGGCAAAGTAAAGCACCCGGTCGAGATTCCGCTTGCTCAGATCGAGCAACACGCTCAGATGGCTGGGAATCCGGCGCGTGTACCACACGTGAGAGACAGGCGCGGCGAGCGCAATATGCCCCATCCGCTCACGGCGGACGGCCGAACGCGTAACCTCTACCCCACACTTGTCACAGATGATCCCGCGATAGCGGATGCCCTTATACTTGCCACAATAACACTGATAGTCCCGTGATGGACCGAAAATCGCCTCACAAAAGAGCCCGTCCTTCTCCGGGCGGAGGCGGCGGTAATTGATTGTTTCGGGTTTCGTGACCTCACCATACGACCATGAAAGGATATCCTCAGGTGATGCCAGACTGATACGCAAAGCCTTGAATGTACGCGCTTCCGTCACCCGA
>DAOTTS010000258.1:0-34721 GCA_034437735.1 Anaerolineae bacterium | reverse complement strand
CGGCATCATCAACCGCGCCTTCGGTTATAGAAACTTTGATAACTTCCGTCTACAGGTTCTCGTGGAATGCGGTGGTGGCTGACTTTACCCCACAAATCTGCGTAGAGCCCTCTTTTTTCAAATCTATCGTCGACCACGGTTCCCTGTGGTCCTACCGATTCCATCAGAACTAGAAAATACCGATTGGCGAACGTATCATGCGGAGGCACTAGCAGACCTAACAGAGGATGTCAATGTGGATGAGTTGGCACTACAAGTAGCTTCTTCCGAGCGCAAGTACTTCCAACTGCTTCGAAGGCGCCAACATAATCAAGCAGTTTCGGCGCTCGAAGAAGTTGTCAACGGCGATTTGATGGAGGATCGGAAGTATATTGGCTGGTTATTACAACTTGCCGCCCGTGCGGCACATTTCAGCGGTGACATCGACAAGGCAACCCAACTGCAACAAAGAGCTTTCGGTGCAAATCCTGTTCTGCTGCCGCCGGGACACATCGAATATATCCCTTTGATACCGCCTAACGAACAAGCCGAGGCTATTGTCAAAAGACTTATGAATTTCGATCCTCCTAAAGCTTACTTGGCCGAATTCGATCAGATTCGAAGTCATCTCACATCCCAAGTATCAGCTAGACAATTCGAAGAGGCTCTTAAAAAGCTCGGGCTTATTCTAGGTTTCGAGTCGCATCGACCGGAAAGGGAGATCGGAAAAGGGCCAGATGTGCTATGGCTAATTAGTGAGGAGTTAGGCTTGGTCATTGAGGCAAAATCCCGCAAAAGACTTGAAAACCCGCTCGCGAAGACGGAGCACGCACAGCTGTTGGAGTCATATGCTTGGTTTCAAGAGCAATATGACAGATTCGAAGGTCTAAAAGTCGTGGTTTCTCCTAATATCCTTGCAGCAGATGAGGTTACTATAGGCGACACTTTGGTTCTCACTCTTGATTCCCTCAGTGTCATTGTGGGCCGTGTTAATGAACTCTTGAATGATCTTGCTACGTCTGCCCATCTTGAACGTGAGGCCCTGTTAATGAAATGCAATAGCAGACTTGAGGAGCTTAAACTCAAGCCGAATCTATTAGTAAGGGAGTTCTTCGAACCGCTAGAGAATGTAGTATAGATGGCATTCCCAAGTATTGGGATGTTAGAACTTGTACGAGGCCAAGAGGTGGGAAGCGACCCAGAGAAAGTAGAACAAAAATAGCCAGGAAACTGTATCGAGATTGGGTAGAAGACCGTTATTTCGACCGCGTTTGTTGACAAAAAAGTAGAAGCGAAAGGGCTCAGATCCTAACCCTTTCGCTTCTTGAAGTGCTATTTTGCAATCAAATCTTGAAAACCCACAATCCATTTTGCGTGAGAGTTAAAGAAAGTCGAACTGGACAATCGGAATAGTTAGAAAAAGTGGGGGGATTGATATACGCAAATCTAACTTTGGGGGTCCGCAAAAAACCTCTACCGCCACGTTGTAGATGTCTAGCGCCACATTATCTGCGTCCAGCGCCATACTATTTAAGACCCTACACAACCGCTCTAAATATCCAAATTCTCAACTTCCCGTGCGTGCGTCTGAATGAACTTCCTTCTCGGCGGCACCGAACTCCCCATCAGCATGTTGAAGGTGCGGTCGGCCTCGGCGGCGTCCTCGATGGTCACCTGGAGCAAGGTGCGGGTCCCGGGGTCCATCGTCGTGTCCCAGAGCTGCTCGGGGTTCATCTCGCCCAACCCCTTGTAGCGCTGGATCGCGTAGCGGCGCCCATCCAGGTCGGCCAGGGTGCGCTGGAGCGCGGGCTCGGTGTAAACGTACTCCTGCTGGCGCCCGGCCTTGACCAGGTAGAGCGGCGGCTGGGCGATGTAGAGGTGCCCGGCGTCGATCAGGCCCTGCATATAGCGGAAAAAGAAGGTCAGCTCCAGGGTGGTGATGTGGGCGCCGTCCACGTCGGCGTCATTCATAATGATCACCCGATGGTAGCGGAGGTTCTCCAGGTTGAACTGGTCGCCCACCCCGCACCCCAGGGCGGAGATCATGGCGCGGATCTCCTTGTTGCTCAGGATGCGGTTGAGGCCCGCGCGCTCGGTGTTGAGGATCTTGCCGCGCAGCGGCAGGATGGCCTGGAAGTGGCGGTCGCGCCCCTGTTTGGCGGAGCCGCCGGCCGAGTCGCCCTCGACGATGAAGATCTCGCTCTCCTCGGGGTCGCGGCTGGAGCAATCGGCCAGCTTGCCCGGGAGGGTCATGGATTCCAGGGCGCTCTTGCGAATCACCAGGTCGCGCGCCTTGCGGGCCGCGGTCCGGGCGCGGAGCGCGGTCAGGCCCTTGTCGACGATGCGGCGCGCCTCGCGCGAGTGGGTCTCAAAGTACTCGGAGATGGCGCGGCTGGTGGCCGTCTCCACGGCGAGCCGCACCTCCGGGTTCATCAGCTTGACCTTGGTCTGGCTCTCAAACTGCGGGTCGGCGACCTTCACGCTGATCACGGCAGTCAGTCCCTCGCGGACGTCCTCGCCGGAGAGATTGGAATCGCCCTCGCGGAGGACGGAGAGCTCGCGCCCCGCCTCGTTGATGGACCGAGTGAGTGCGGACCGGAAGCCAGTCAGGTGAGTGCCGCCGTCGACGGTGTTGATGGTGTTGGCGAAGCAGAGCACGGTCTCGGTGTAGCTGTCGGAGTACTGAATGGCGACCTCGACGATGGTCCCTTCGACCTCCTTCTCCACGTAGATGGGCTCGTGGAGCGGCGCGCGGTTGCGGTTGATATAGCGGACGAAGGAGAGGATGCCGCCCTCGAAATAGAAGGTCATGCGCCGGGTGGGCGTCTCGCGCCGGTCGATCAGGTCGATGGTCACGGCGCGGGTGACGAAGGCCATCTCCCGGAAGCGCTGGGCCAGGATGTCGAAGTCATAAGTGACGTCCGTGAAGAGCGTCGGGTCGTAGCGGAACCGGACGGTGGTGCCGGTGTCCTCGGGATCGCCCTCGCCGACGACCTCAACGCGGGTGACGGGCATGCCGCGCTCGAAGCGCTGGCGGTAGACCTTCCCGTCGTCCGCGTTGACGGTGACCTCCATCCACTCGGAGAGGGCGTTGACGGCGGAGACGCCGACGCCGTGGAGGCCGCCGGAGACCTTGTAGCCGCTGCCGTCGAACTTGCCGCCGGCGTGCAGCGTGGTCAGCACCAGGGTCAGGGCCGAGATCCCCTTCTCGGGATGAATGCCGACGGGGATGCCGCGCCCGTTGTCAATGATGGTGACGGTCTCGTCCTCCTCGATGATGATCCGGATGTGGTCGCAGACGTCGGCCAGGGCCTCGTCGATGGAGTTGTCTACGACCTCGTAGACCAGGTGGTGGAGGGCGCGGACGTCGGTGCCCCCGACGTACATGCCGGGCCGGCGGCGGACCGCCTCCAACCCCTCAAGCACCTGGATGGTCGACGCGTCATATTTGAGTTCTTCTTTGATTTTAGCTGCCATACGTTATCATCTTCCGCTTTATGGTATTGGTGGGTAAAAATTCTATGACTGTGATCGGACCGGCTAACTCGGTTGGGCGTCGTGCTGCGCCCGCGTCTGCGCCGTGGCGGCCTGTTTCAGGATCCGCAGAAAGTTCAGGCGCTCCTGGTAAAAGATGAAGAGCGCGGCGGTCAGGCCGGTGCTGACGAAGGCGTGGCCCGCCAATCCCACGGCTGTCGACCACGAGCCAGGATCCGGCAGGGACCAGACGACGTTCAGGCCCTGGGAGATCAAGAGCACGAGCCCCAGCAGTAACAGGACGTTCATAAAGTCGCTCCGCGCCAGAATCAGACTCTCGCGGATCGCGCGCAGCGGTCCGCGGCGGAGCTGGACGATGCCGGGCACGGCGAAGATCAGGTGCACGCCGATGAAGAGCACGGACGAGAATGCCAGGGTCATCAGGATGCCCGCTACGGCCATACTGACCATCCCCACCAGGGTGAGCACGAACGAGAATCCGGTTGAAAAGACGATCAAGAGCGCCAGAAGCAGCGCGCCTAACTTGAGAAACTGGATCCAGACGGCGGGCGGTGATTTGGGGCCGGGCAGCGGTGCCTCGGTCTCGTCGATCACGCGCCGGCCCACGCCCTGCAGGTAGAGCGCGGTGAGCGCCAAGCCCACCGCCATCAGCAGCAGCGTCCACCCCATCATGCCGCCCACGGAGTGGACGAGCATCTCGGGCCGCACGCCGAACGGTTGGTCGGTCGTGACCCGGTAGGGCATCAGGACCGGGACGCCGACCAGCGGCGCGGGCCGCAGTGCGCTGAAAAGGTCGAAGGTGCGCGCAACCTCGCTCAGCACTTGGTCGATTGTCGCGGCGGCCTCGGAGACCTCCGGCGAGGAAAGGTCCGTCAGTACCCATTGGTTCACAAAGACCCGGACGGCCCGGACGATGGGGGCGATGGACAGCCGGGGGCCCAACCACAGAAACAGGTCCACGAGCAGTGGGGTGAGGATAAGTGCTGGGTTCCGGGCGACCACTTCGAAGCCCATCTTCAAGCAGGCCAGGGTGCCCAACGGGCGGCGTGTTTCTTCCTGGGTTCGATTCGTCTCAATCACAACTGTATTTTACCAGATTTCAACGTAAAGACGAGGGGAGAATCTTTATGAAACGTAAATCCCGTCTTCATCAAATCTTCATAGTCATGAGGCATACTAAGACATACTGGAGACAGTTGGATAAGAGGACACAGGCCGGATGGCCTGACGGTTGATACGATCGATGACAAAAAAGGAGCATATAAAGATGAAACACACACGCACGTGGGCTGGGATGGTTGGGGTAGTGATGGCGGTGACGTTGGTGGTCGCGTCCCCGGCGTTGGCTGCGGGCGGCCCTCCGGATGGGCGCGGGCGGGGCGCGGGCAGCGGGGTTAGCACGGGTGAGCCGCTCACGGATGCGCAAGTTGAGGCTCTGACGGACTTTCTGCTCGACGAGCACAAGGCGCTGGCGACCTACGAGGCGGTGATGGATACGTTCGGCACGATCGAGCCGTTCGCCTCGATCGCGGCGGCGGAGGAACGACACATAGCGGCGCTGGAGCGGGTCTTCACGCGCTACGGCGTGGCCCTGCCCGAGGTGCCGTCCTTTGACGTGCCGGCGTTTGAGACACCCGAGGCCGCGGCGGAGGCCGCAGCCCAGGCTGAGATCGATAACGCGGCTCTCTACGACCGTCTGACGGCGACGTTCACGCAGGCCGACGTCCTGCGGGTGATGGAGAACTTGAGCCGGGCCTCCCTGGAGAACCACCTGCCGGCGTTCGAGGCCTTCGCTAACGGAGAGCCGCTCCCCGCCGAGTCGCACTTCGGCACGGGTGCGCCGCAAGGTGGACGGGGGATGCGCGGCGCCGGCGCGGGTGGTCAGGGCCGGACCGATTCGGATGCCGGTCCCCGGGGCGCTGCCGACTGCGATGCGCCGTTCAACGCCGAGGGCAGGATGCAGCGAGGGCGGTGGGCTCGCTAGGCGAAATACGACTGTTTTCTGACGCTGGATGGTGATGGGCGGGGCCGCACCAAGAGAGTGCGGCCCCGCCGCGGTGGTTGACGGCGACGCGTTCGGAGAGCTGGGACGGAATTCCGGGTTGCAAAGACGGGAACTTTCGGTTATGATGGTAATAGATACATATCTATGTATTTTATCTTGTTTTTAAGGGAGGGAGACGTCTATGCCATTCACGGACCGACACACGAACGCAAGCATTCGGACGACGACACGCTGGTTGATGGCGTTCGTCGCTTTGACCTTCATCCTGACCGGCTGTGGGCCGGCGAACGAAGCGCGGGCGGCGCTGCCCGACGATGGGCCGGATCCGGCGGTCTCCGGGGAGGCCGCGCTGCGCTTTATCCGGAAGTCGGCCGCGGCCGGTCAGCAGCTCGCTGACCAGAATACGTTCACGCTGGTGCTCACGGAGGCGGAGGTGACCTCGTTTCTCAACGTTCGGGCCGAGGTTGTGCGGCAGATGCAGACCCAGGGGCTGGCCCAGGTTCAGGGCCTGGACGAATTGAATCAGCTGGAGGATTTTGAGTCGTTGGCCGGTCTGGAGGGGCTGGGGGATCTCGGCGTCGAGGGCGTGGACGTGGATCTGCTGCGGCGCCTTTTTCTGGGTAGCGACCGCATGGACGGGCGCGGCGGCCTGCGGGACCGGTTGGGGCTCCGGTTCGGGCTCCGGCGGCCCAGCGTGCGCTTCCGTGCGGATGGGCAGGTCATCGCCCGGGGCACGCTGACGCTGCTGCGGTGGGCGTGGCCGGTGCGCTTTGTGCTGGCACCGCACGCGGCTGACGGGGAGCTGTCGTTCGACTTCGTCGAGGGGCAGGTTGGGTCGCTGCCGGTGCCGGGGCTGCTCTTCGATCTGCTCGGGCGGGGCGTCGCTGCCGCGCTGATGGCGGGGCAGGACGTGGCACAGATCACGCAGATTCGGGTGGAGGCGGGGACGTTTACGCTGAGTGGGCGGGTGAAGTAGTCTTGCTTGTTCCCTGCTCGTTAAAGTCGGGGATGGCACATCCCCTCGGAGCGTTGGCTGTGCACACGCTCGCGAGGATCTGTGATCCGAGCCAGCCGCGGAGTCAAGGGCGTGCGCGTCAAAGTCGGGGATGGCACATCCCCTCGGAGCGTTGGCTGTACACACGCTCGCGAGGATCTGTGATCCGAGCCGCCGCGGAGTCAAGGGCGTGCGCGTCAAAGCCGGGGATGGCACATCCCCTCCGAGCATTGGTTATGCACACGCTCGCGAGGATCTGTGATCCGAGCCGCCGCGGAGTCAAGGGCGTGCGCGTCAAAGTCGGGGATGGCACATCCCCTCGGAGCGTTGGCTGTGCACACGCTCGCGAGGATCTGTGATCCGAGCCGGTTGCGTAGGCAGGGGCGTGCGCGTCAAAGCCAGGGATGGAACATCCCCTCCGAGCATTGGTTATGCACACGCTCGCGAGGATCTGTGATCCGAGCCGGCCGCGGAGTCAAGGGCGTGCGCGTCAAAGTCAGGGATGGCACATCCCCTCCGAGCATAGGGTATTACTAGCGATTGACCACCAGGGGCACCGTGGGAATGCCGGGCCAGGCGCCCAGGCTGGGCACCGGATCGTCAAACCAGAGCCCGTAGAGCTCCTGATAGACGCCGCGTGCCTCCAACGCCATCAAGGAGAGGTTGACGAGATCGCGATAGGCCGAGTCCCCCTCCGGCAGCATGTAAGCCACCGGGCGGTAGGTGTACCGCCGGTCGCTCATATAGAAGCCCTGCTGGCGGAAGTGCACGTCGAGCGCGGGGCGTCGTTCGGTCAGAATCGCGACCACCTCGCCGGCCTGCATCGC
The DNA here is from genome assembly GCA_034437735.1 of Anaerolineae bacterium. GTDB lineage: Bacteria > Chloroflexota > Anaerolineae > B4-G1 > SLSP01 > PWVB01. The sequence continues at coordinate 27,421 of DAOTTS010000258.1, read as the reverse complement.
CGCGACGGCGGCCTCGAACGTCGGGTACCCTACGGCGTTCATCCCAACGCCCTGCGAGAGCCTCGGTACTGCGGCCTCCCCGGCACTGCCCGCCACGACCCCCACGGACTGGCCGCCCAGGGCCTCGATCTCCTCGATGGGGTTGGCTACCAGCGAAAAGAGGCTGATGCCGTCGTCGAGGATGGGAACGGAGAAGTCCCAGCCCAGCTCGCGCTCGCGGGTGTGCACCCACGTCCCAACCAGCATGTCGACCTCGCCCTGGGCCAGGCGGTCGACCGCATCGGCCTCCGTCACCGGGACGTAGGTGACCGCCTCGCGGCTGCCGAACCAGAGCTCCGCCAGGCGCTCCAAGAGGCGCACCTCGAACCCCGTCGGCACGCCATCGGCACGGTCGGCGCTGTACGGCCAACGATCCTGGAAGTAGCCCACAGCGATGGCGCCCCGCTGGCGCATCCGCGCGATCACGTCGATATCGGGACGGCGCTGCGGGGAGGCGTCCAGGGGCGGCGTGGGTGCCTGTCCGGACAGCACGGTAATACTGGTCGGGGAGGCGTCCGGGAGCCACCGCGCATAGAGGGCGTCCCGGGTGCCGTCGGCGACCATGTCCTGCATCGTGAGGTGCATCAGGTTGGCGAAGAACGGATCGTCCTGCCGGAAGACCGGGGCGACCGGCGCCCAGGTCCACTGGCCGACCACGGTCGTGCCCGCGACCGACCGGCGGGCCCGCACCAGCCGGTGCCGCTGATCGGCGTAGACGTCGATCTGGCGGTTGCGCAGTCCGTCGAGCACGTCAAAGAAGTGCTCGTAGGTGACGTAGGTGGCCGACACCGGAGTGGCAGCGCGGATGGCCGCCAGGCTGTCGGTCCAATCGAGCACCCCCACCCGGTGCGCGGGCTGGAGCTCGCCGAGGCTGCGGACGCCGGTGTCGGGAAAGGTCAGCATCGCCATCCCGTCCATAAAGTAGGGGGGGGCGAAATCCGCGTCGGACTCCTCGGCCTGGGTGTGGACGATGCCGCCCAGGACGAGGTCGACGGAGCCTTGGCCCAGGTGCTCAAAGGCGGTGTCGGTGCGAACCTGGACGAAGCGCACCGCGTCCGGGGAGCCGAGCCACCGGCGGGCCAGCTCGCGGGCCATGTCGACCTCTAGGCCGGCCAACTGACTCTCCGGCGTGATGAACGAGAAGGGTTCCAGGTCGTACCGCACGCCGACCACCAGGGTACCGCGATCGAGGATGCGGGCCGAGGTAGTCAGGGCCGGCGGAAAGGTCGGCACGGGGGTCGGCGCCACGAAGGCGGAGGGCGGCCCCTCGTCCTCCTGCTCGGGGATGAGGCTTGCCAGATCCTCGCACCCGACCAGCAGCACTATGATGACAATCAACAGATAGAGTCGACGACGTTTCACCGTGGTTCCTCCCACCTCTTACCCCAGACAACAGAAAGGCGCGGGTTTCCGCGCCTTCCAAATGTACCATAAAGCATCGTGAGGACAACGGAGCACGGGCGATTATACAGGACGCGGGTTCCCCCGCCCCTAGCCCCACCCACCAGGGGAGGGGAACTCAAGTCCCTCCCCATCGAGGGGGAGGTCAGGAGGGGGGGAGAAGGCTGGGGACGGCACATCCCCTCGGAGCTCTAGCTGTTACGACTTGCCCTTGAGGCCGCGCAGGATGCGCTCCGGATTGAAGGGAAAGCGGTTGTACCAGACGCCGGTGGCGTCGCGCAGGGCGTGGTGCAGGGCGGCGGCGACGCCGATGAAGGGCATCTCGCCCATCCCGCGCGCGCCCCAGGGACCGTGGGACTCCGGGTTTTCGACGATGATGGCCTGGAGCCGATCTGGGATGTCCGCGATGGTCGGCATCAGGTAGGTGCTGAACGACCGCGTCAGCGGATACCCGTTCTCCTCGATCATGTGCTCGGTGGTGGTCCAGCCCAGAGCCTGCACCACCCCGCCCTCGATCTGACCCTCGACCATGCGGGGGTTGATCGCCTGCCCGACGTCGTTAGCGCAGACCACGTGGGGATACCGGCAGAGGCCGGTCTCCACGTCGACCTCGACCTCAGCGGCGATCGCGGCGTAGCCGTAGGAGAAGTTCGGGTGCCCGTACCCGGTCTCCGCGTCGATCTGGGTCGTCCGAGGGGCCTGGTAGGTGAACTCGGCCCGGGCCGGACGCTCCTCCGCGCGCCACTTCTCCACTGCGGCCTCAGCTGCGCCCCGGACGGCGTTGCCGATCATAAAGGTCATGCGCGAGGCCGAGGACGAGCCCGAGCTCTCGGTGACCGCCGTGTCCGCGGGCTCCACCGAGACCCGCTTGATCGGGATCTCGAGGGCTTCGGCGGCCATCTGCCGGATCACCGAGCGGGTGCCCTGCCCGACGTCGGCGCTTGCCGCGTAGACCACCGCCCGTTCGATCTCCGCTCCGCCTTGAAGCTCGACCGAGGCCCAGGCGTTCTCCTGGTAGCCAAAGGAGAAGCCGACGTTCTTGAAGGCCAGCGCAATTCCCACGCCCCGCCGGAGGTACGGTGGGGCGTCTGGTGCCGGCGTGAGATCCGGCGCGGCCCAGGTGTCGTCCTCGCGGTGCCGCCACCCGATAGCCTCCGCCGCTGCGATCAGGGTCTCCCCCAGGCCTCGGGCGTCGTCCGGCAGGGGCTTGCCCCAGGGCATGGGGTCGCCGTCGTGCACCACGTTGCGCAGCCGAATCGTCACCGGGTCCATATCCAGGGCCTCGGCGAGTTTGTCCATCTGGGACTCGGCCACAAAGTTGCCCTGCGGGGCGCCGAAGCCCCGGAAGGCCCCGCCGGGGATGTTGTTGGTGTACGCAGCGATAACGTCGGTCTTGACGTTGGGGATCACGTACGGGCCGTTGACCGTCAACAGGGTGTTGCCCATCACCTTGTTGGTGGTGTAGACGTAGGCGCCGGCGTCGGCGATGACCTCGCTCTCGGCGGCGAGGAGGGTGCCGTCGGCCCTGGCGGCCCACCGGGCTTTGGCGAAGAGCCGGTGCCGCTTGTGATGACCGACGATTGATTCCTCCCGGCTCCAGACGATGCGCACCGGACGTTTCAGCCGCTGCACGGCGAGGGCCAGGACGATCTGCACGGACATATCCTCGCGCCCGCCAAAGGCCCCGCCGATCGCGGGATAGATGACGCGCACGTCGGACTCCGAGATGTCGAGCGCGTGGGCGATCTGCGCACGATCCTCGTGGGTCCACTGGCCCGCCACCACCACGGTGATACGGTCGTCCTCGTCGAGGTAGGCCAGGCCGGCCTCCGGCTGGAGGTAGGCGTGCTCCTGGCCCGGCACCTCGTAGGTGGACTCGACAATGACGTCGGCCTCGGCGAAGGCCTCGGCCACGTCGCCCCGGCGGATGCGGTGCTTCGAGACGACGTTTCCCTCGAAGACCAGCTCCGGATGGATGGGCGTGCCGGGATAGGGTGGGTGCAGGCGCGGGGCGTCAGACGCGAGGGCCTCGCGGGGATCGGTGAGCACCGGGCGCTCCTCGTAGGTGACGTGGATCGCGTCCAGCGCGACCTCGGCGGCCTCCTCGGTCTCGGCAACGACCGCCGCCACCTGATCCCCGATAAAGCGCACCACGTCGGTGCCGGGCTTCTCGCTCCCCGGCCCGCAGAGGACCGGCTGGTCGGGATACTGGAGGCCGTACTCGTTGACCGGGACATCCTCGGACGTGAAGACGGCGACCACGCCCGGCTTCGACTCGGCCTCGGCGGTGTCCACGCGTATGACGCGCGCGTGGGGCACCTCGGCGAAGCGGAGCTTCATAATCAGGGCGTCCTCGTGGGGGATATCGTCCGGATAGGGTGCCTCGCCGGTCACTTTATCCCGCGCATCGATGCGGGGAAGTGCCCGTCCGACGTAGTTGCCTTTCATAGCGTTCTCCTTGCGTGGTCTTGCCCCCCCTTAATCCCCCCCGATGGGGAGATGGGGTTCGCGTATATTAACTGAATCCAAGCCTCATATCACTGCCGGGTCGTCTCCAGGGCCAGGATGCGGCGGAGGACGGCGACAGTGGTCGCGTAGGTCGGGTCCATACCGTAGTACGACAGATTGCGCTCGCCCAGGTTCTTGCCCTTGCTCATCGGCGTATCCGACGCGTAGTGAAGCACGCCGATCTCGAAGGGCACGGGGTAGAGATCGACCAACTCGTCGTCCGGATAGCGCCGGGGCCGGATAAACTCGTAGAGAGCCGATAGGTATGGGCCCGCCTCCATCTCCACGTCGGTGTAGCCCCGGCGGAGGAAGCCCTCCATATAGTGACGGTTCTGCAGGAAGGTCCCGTAGACCGCGAGGGTGCGCTGATTGTCGAGGACGTCCCCGTAGATCAGATAGGGCGAGACGTCCGCCGCAGTGAAGATATTGTTAAAGAGATAGGTGTTGTCGGAGTGCTCATCGTAGACGCTGTTGGGGATCAGCACGTCCCCGATGCGCCCGTTGAGCGTGGCCGCCTTGCCCAGGACGTACGCGCCCAGCAGCTCCCCGACGTTGACCGAAATCCGGGTCAGGAGGTGATAAGCGGCGAATCCCAAGGGATAGTCGATGTTGAGGATGATGGCCTCTGTTTGTCGGATCCGCTCCAGGGGGAAGCTGTCGGATAATCGGGGGTCGAGCTGCGCCGGATCGAGCTTCGCCAGGTCGATCACCTGGACCTCCAGGTCGAAGGTGTGCTGGCTTGGGATCCGGGTGATGCCGCAGGCGGACTCGTGTTCCGTGCGGGCCACCCGCAGGTCTTCTCCCTCCGGCGCCTGGAGGTACTTCTTGAGCAGGTAGTAGAGGAAGTTATCCCAGTTGCTGGGCACCTCGCGGCGCTTGATGCGCTCGGCCTCCTCACAGAGGTCGGGATCGGCCCGAGATTCCAGGTACTCGAGCAGCTCGGCCTCGTGTCGTTGGGCAAAGCCGGAGAGCATATTGACGAGGCTGTGCGTGTTGCTGGAGACGAAGTAGATCGGACGTTGGGAGAGGTCGAAGGGCGCGTGGTGGTTGACGTGATTCCACCACTGCTGCGTGGCCCGGCGGTACTCGATATACGAGCCGGCCAGCAAGGACACCGCCATACGCTTGCGCTGCATCGCGATCGCTGCCAGCAGTTCCGGCAGATCCTCGCCCCAGATCGTCTGCATGCGGATCCAGTCATCCAGCGAGAGGCGCAGCGCCTCGCGGAGCTCCTCGCAGAAGGCCGCATCCAGCGCCTCGCCGTCCGCGTACACGTCACACGCCGGGTCCTCCGTCGCCCAGGCGACCAGCCGGTCGGTGAGCCCGGCGTGCAGCCCGACAAGCGTGTGCATCTTGTTCCACTCAATCTGGAACGCCGTCAGCATGGGGACAATGTCGTCGACGTCCGAGATGCTGGCGATATAGACGGCCAACGTCTCGTCGCCGTCGTAGAGCATCCGGCGCCGGCGCGCCGGCGCGGAGACCAGGGTCCAGGGCTCGACGTCGTACCCCCGGCGGTTGAAGACGGCCTCACTCTGGCCCAGCACCACGTGCCGGACCTGGAAGATGCACTTGGGCAGCCGCAGGCTGGTGTAGACGAAGGCCGACATGTCGGGCGCCGACACCTCCGCGTCCGGATGGAGCGCGGACGCCATGCTCATATGGGTCTCCTCCAGCGTGCGAATCTGCACCGCGTCCGTGGTGCGGAGCAGCGAGTAGTACGTCCGCATATAGAGCGTGATGGGATCCGCGCCGTCCTTCGGAATTGTGCGTTTCATCGCTTGGCAGCCTTTTCCACCGCCTGGACGATTTTGTAATAGCCGGTACAGCGGCACAGGTTACCGCTGACCGCCGTCTTGATCTGCTCGCGGTCCGGCCCGGGGAACTCCTCCAACAGCTTTGCGGCGCTCATGACGAAGCCGGGCGTGCAGTAGCCGCACTGCACGGCATCCTCGTCCACGAACGCCTGCTGGACCGGGTGAAGCTCGCCCTCCTCGGCCAACCCCTCGATCGTCTGGACGCGGGCGCCGTGGGCGCGTGGGGCCGGGGTCAGACACGCCAGGGTGGCGATGCCGTCCAACCAGACGGTGCACGAGCCGCATTCGCCCTCCTCACAGCCGGCCTTGGTGCCCACCAGGCCGAGATCCTCCCGTAACATACGGAGGAGCGTCTTCCCGTTGGCGCCCTCGACCGTCACGTTTTCCCCATTGATCACCGTCTGGATCGGCTGGTCGCCGCCGGTGTGGTGGGCGATGGTCGGGCCGCTCAAGCGCGGCCACTGTTTGGCCCGCCCCCAGAGCTTCACCATCCGTCCCGGCACCGGGAGATCCATCCGCACGTCGCCCGCAGCGATCTGCGTCAATCCCCGCCGCACCAGCGCTTCGACCTCCTGGCTGCGGAACCAGCCGGATCCGCGCACGTCGTCGATGGGGCGGGCGGCTTTGACCGCAAGCTCGGCCACGTCCTGAATGTGTGCGTCCGTGAGCTCGCCCTCTTTGAGGGCGGCCTCGGCCTCCGGGGCCCGGACGATGGTCGGGGCCACGCTGCCCAGCGCGATGTGCGCGTCGGTCACCCGCTGCCGGTCGTCCCGACCGACCACGATGGCCACGTTCGTGACCGCGATGGCCAACACCCGCCGCAGCCCGACCTTGAGGTAGATGCCGGTCTGGTTCTGCTTCAAGGGGGGGAACGCGATATCGACCAGCATCTCATCCGGCTCCATCACGGTCTTCCGCACGCCGAGGTAGAACTCCCCCAGCGGGACGGTGCGCTCGCGTTGGGTATTTCTCAGCGTCACCTGGGCGCCCAGGGCCCGCAGCGCGGTGATCGTGTCGTTGGCCGGCGAGGCGGTGACCAGGTTGCCCGCCAGGGTGCCACGGTTCCGCAGCGCCGGCGCTCCCACCCACCAACAGGCCTGGGCCAGCGGCAGGGCGCGCTCCTGGAGGAGCTTGGACGCCGCTGCCTGGGTGTGGGAGACCATCGGTCCCACGTGAATGAGGCCGTCATCCTTGAGCTTGATCCTGTTCAGGCCCCCGATTCGCGTCACGTCGATCAGCACCTTAGGGGTGCGGACGCCGTTCTGCATCTCGATGATCAGATCGGTACCTCCGGCCATGATCCGCGCCTCGCCCTTATGCTCGTCCAGCAGCCGGACTGCGTCCTTCACTGACGTTGCCGTATAGTAGACGTCCCAGCGTTTCATACCTTGCCCTCCGCGCCACTTATTCCCGGCGCCGGACCACCCGCACGGTATAGAGCGGCCGATCCCGCACCTCGTTGTATATTCGTCCCACGTACTCACCCAGGACGCCGATCATCACCAACTGGATGCCGCCCATAAAGAGCACCAGGCTCGCGGTCAACCCCTGCCCGGCCAACGGCGCCGATCCCTGCAACCGGATCACCAGCAGCACCAGGGCCAGCAGCATGCCGACGACAGCGGCGGTCACGCCGGTCCACAGGGCGAGCTTCAGCGGCACCCAGGAGAATCCGGTGATCGCATCGATCGCCAGGCGGACCATCCGGCGCAGCGTGTATTTGGTCGCGCCGGCCTTGCGCGCCCGGCGTTTATAGGGCACGCCGATCTGCTCGAAGCCCACCCACGAGGTCATCGCGCGCACGAAACGGTGGTGCTCGCGCATCGACGTGAGATAGTCGAGGGCCCGCCGATCCAGGAGGCGGAAGTCGCCGGCCTCCATGGGGATGGTCACGTCGGTCAGACGTTGGATGATGCGATAGAAGAGGTCTGCCGTGAATAGCTTGAACCAGCTCTCGCCCTCCCGCTCTTCGCGAACGGCGTAGACGACCTCGTAGCCCTCGCGCCACCGGGCCACCAGGTCGGGGATGACCTCGGGGGGATCCTGGAGATCCGAATCGATGGTGATCGTCGCTTTTCCCCGAGCGTAGTCCATCCCGGCGGTGATGGCCAACTGGTGTCCGAAGTTGCGGGCGAAGTGCAGCAGCACGAGATGATCGGAATCCTCCTTGTAAAGCTCGTCCAGGAGCGCGGACGTGCCGTCCTGGCTCCCATCGTTGACCAGGATCAACTCCCAGGGCTCACCGATCTCCTCCATCACGGCGGAGACACGCCGCACAAACTCGGTGATCAGCTCTAATTCATTGTAGACCGGAGCGACAACGGAAATAAACGGGTCCATCTTCACCTCAAAGGTTGGCTAGCGAGCATCAATGGGCGGAACTACACATCTTATTTTAACAGATTCTGAGCCTATGAGGGTGCAAGGATTGTGCGTGCCCACGTCGCGGGTCCCCGACCCACTCCAAGCAGGATCTCATGCCGGATCAGTCCGGAAGCAGACCGACCCGCGCGTTGAAATCCTCGATCAGCGCATCCATCGTCCCGATCTGGCGCTGGAAGCTGGTCCAATAGTCGTCCTCATACCATTGGGCCTGGATCTCCTCGTAGGTCTTGCCCTGCTGCTCCACCCAGGTGTAATACTTCAGGTTGTGGATCCGCTTGCGGTCGCGGTAGGAGAGTTCGAGCATATTATCGGTGGTCTCCCCCAGGAGATAACGCTCGTAGTCCGCGGCTGCCTCCAGCGCTGTGTAGTCGCCGTGAGCGTCCTGGAGCTCCTGCAGCCGGCTGCCGTAGAGTTCCATCGAGTCGGTCCACATAGTGACCAGCACGTCGCGGCTGGTCAACTCGAACCACTTGGCAGCTTTGATCGCGGACAGGACGTTAGCCACGCTGGAGATGCCCATCAGGTCCAGGTTTGCCACGAAGTCGGCGGGCACGCCCCGCTGCCGCAGGTAATCGCGGCCGGCGGGCTCGTTGAAGAGCCGGATCAGATCGATGGTCGCCTGGTCGTCGATGGCGGTGATCACGTCGGTGTTGCGGAGGTTGTGGATCCACGGGACGTGTTTGTCGCCGATGCCCTCGATGCGATGGCCTCCGAACCCATTGCGCAGGAGCGTCGGGCACTGGAGGGCCTCGCTGGCCACGACCTTGGCCGTGGGGAACTGCTGTTTCAGGTAGTCGCCGCTGCCGATGGTGCCGCCGGAGCCGGTGTTGGAGACGAGGCCGAAGAAGCGGTCGCCGGTGCCCAACTCGCGCTGCAGCACCTCCTCCATGGCTTGGCCGGTGACCTCATAGTGCCAGAGGTAGTTGCCGAACTCGTCGAACTGGTTGAAGATGGCGATCTCCTGCCCCCGCTCCGCCTTCATCTCCTTGCACTTGTCGAAGATCTCCTTGACGTTGGACTCACAGCCCGGGGTAGCGATCACTTCGCCGGAGACGCGCGATAGCCACTCGAACCGCTCGCGGCTCATCCCCTCGGGGAGGATCGCGACCGACTCACACGCCAACAGAGTGGAGTCGTAGGCCCCGCCCCGGCAGTAGTTGCCGGTGGAGGGCCAGACGGCCTTCTGCCACGTCGGGTCGAACTGTCCGGTCACCAGGCGCGGGACCAGGCAGCCGAACGCCGCCCCGACCTTGTGCGCGCCGGTGGGGAACCATTTCCCCACCAGGGCGAGGATGCGGGCGTCCACGCCGGTCAGTTCCGGGGGGATCTCCACGTAATTGACGCCGTCAAATCCGCCGCCCGATGCCACGGGCTCGTTCTTCCACGTGATGCGGAAGAGGTTGCGCGGCGTGATCTCCCAGAGTCCGATCTTTGCGAGCTGCGCCTTGATGGCGCCGGGAATGCGCTCGGGGTGCTTCTGCTGCTCGAAGGTCGGGATGATGATGTCGCGCTCTCGGGCCCGTTGCACGGCGCGCTCCAGCCCTTCCGGTTGTATGGTCAGATCTATCATTGTTGAACCTCAGTTTCTGTCTGTATTTCTGTCTGTATTTCTGTCTGTATTTCGGTTTGTATGCTACCGGATACTTTTGTTAAAACGGTCTTTGTCAGGTAGTTACACAGAGTTTCACAGAGGATACACGGAGCCACACAGAGATTTTATTGCGTAGATCAGGTATCCTATTTTATGAGATTTCTCTGTGAATCTCTGTGTAACTGATGAAACGTATCTACAAAGTGTCAGGTAGGTGTGTTTCGCACCTTCTTAGGATTCGGTTGTGTCCAGGGGCTGCTCGGGCGGCGGCACGTAGCCCGCCTCGATCAGTGCGATCAGGCCGAGAAGGCCGCCCCAGTGGTAGAAGCGGTCGCTGTTCCGCACGTCGCAGCCCTCGCCAGTCTCCGCCGAGTAGTTCTCGTGGACGTGGCCCTTGGCGCGCCACTCCTTGAGCAGCAAGCGTCGCGATTTGGCTGCGAGCGCCGCCTGTATCTCGGGCAGGTCGTAGTGACGGAGGCCCAGGTAGACCAGGAAGTTCATCGGCGCCCAAATTCGCCCCCGCCAGTAGTCCTGATCGGGATAGGCGGGATCATCGCGGGCGATGGAGGGGAGCACCCACTCCCCCCAGAACTCCTCGGGGTTCGTGAGATGATCCTTCACCATCCGGGACGCCTGATCCTGCGTCGGCGCCCGGCCCATCAGCGGGTAGAAGTGGGTCGGCGAAAGCCGGGTCGGGCGCTCGCCGGTGTCGGTCCGGCGGTTGAGGAAGAGGCCGGTCGGCTCGTGCCATAGTTCCTGGAGCATCGTCCGGATGCGCCCCGCGCGGTCGCGGAGTTCGACGACAGCCTCCTCGCGTCCCAGCACGCCGGCGATGTCGGCCAATGCTTCGCAGTCCATAATGTACATCCCCATCAGGCCCACGTCGGTCAGGGCCATCGTATAGTTCTCGGCGTCGAAGGGGATGTCGTCGTACATCGGGGAGTTGTCCAGCCCCGATTCAAGGGCCGCCCCCCGGCTGTCGTTCACGGAGCGGATCTCGAAATGCGCATCCGCCACCGGCGTGTAGGGGTTCGATCCCCAGCACAACCCTCCAGGGCAGGCGCGGTGGTCCACCCACCAGCGGTTCCATGTCAGCAGGTCGTCGAAGATCTCTTCCAGGAACCAGCGGTCGCCGTAGATCCGGTAGAGCTCCCGGACCACGAGGGATCCCACCGGGGGCTGGGAGCGGTCGCGGCTCTTGATGTCCCGTACCGTCCCGAAATTGGGGATGAACCCGCGCTCGGTCTGCTCCCGGGTGATCTCGATCGCGTTGGCGTAGGCCAGGTCGCGGTTGTCGATCCCGGCCAAATAGGCGGCAAAGTAGGTATCCCAATCAAAAAGGACGAAGCCGCCCCAATTGACGTTCCACATCCGGCTCACGGGCGAGATGACGCGGTCGTTTTCAGGATCGTAGACCGTGTCCCACGCCATACACGTCTGGATCGCCGCATAGACCTCCACGAGTTCGTCGAAGTGTGTTTTGTGGGCGTCGTGGTCCGCCTTGTGGGCCTCCAGGATCACGCGGATCTCCCCGATCGTGCGGCGGATCCCGGTAGAGAGGCCCACGGTCCGATCCAGCGGCATCGCCAGGTAGGGCGTCTTGGCCGGGATGTAGGGATCCTCCACGTTCCGCCAGGTGCCGTAAACCTCGATCGTCCGTTCGGGCAGATTGCCGATCAACACATTGCCCTCGCGCCTCAGCTCACCGGGCCGATTCCAGAGCATCGCGGACTCGACCACGAGCAGCGGCGGCATCCGCTGCTCGTGGTTGGGCGTAACCAGGACGACCAGATCCCCGTCATCCGGGCCCAGAGCCGCCGTCTGGATCAAGACCTCGACGCCGCGCCAGGTGAGGGTCAACTCGGTGTAGGATCCGTCATAGGTCCGGGGGCCGGGTACGATCTGCTCATCCATCTCCCCCCGGCGCCCAATCAGCGCCGCGCCGAGGTACCGCCGCCTGCGGTACTCCTTGAGGCCCAAGTTAAGGGCGAACCCTTCCGGCAACAGGACGTGCGAAAGGATGCTCCGGGTGTTCCATGTATTCCAACCCCGGGCGAGCCTGTGCTGCAGGTCGTCGTATGCGGTCATAGGTTCATCCTCTCTGCACGGACCGTGTGTTTGTCATTCCTCGGCCTTTTTAAGCGCGCGGCGGACCGCGTTCAGGTCGGGCGGCACGACCGGCGGCTCCGTGACGGTCCGCATGGCGGCCTCGATATCTTTCAAGCCGGAGCCGGTCAGGAGCACAACAATCCGCTCCTCCGGATCGATCATTCCCTGAGCCACAGCCTTGGCCAATCCGGCGTAGGCAGCGGAGGCCGCCGGCTCGCAGAAGACCCCGGTATTGCGGGCGACGACGGGGATCGCGGCAAGGATCTCCGCATCGCTGACGGACAGGAACGCACCCCCGGTCTCCCGGACGGCGGCCAACGCTTTGTTCCGGTCGCGCGGCAGCCCGGCGCAGATACTGTCGGCCACGGTCTCCGCTTCACACGTTGTCATCTCCCACCCCTCCTTGCCGCATTCGAACGCGTCGACGAGGGGCGAGCAGCCCTCGGCCTGGATCCCCATCAATGTCGGCATCCGATCGATCCACCCCAGGGCGCGGAGATCCCGCAGCCCTTTATGCACGGCGCCGAGAATGCAGCCGTCGCCGACGGAGACGAAGATGCAGTCCGGCGCCTGCCAATCGAGCTGCTCGCAGATCTCGTAGGCTACCGTCTTCTTGCCCTCACTCATCAACGGATTGTAGGCTGTGCTTCGATTATACCATCCGAAGTCCTTCGCGGCCCGCAGCGCCAGGTCGAACGCCTCGTCGTACGTGCCGTCGACGAGGAGCACCCGGGCCCCGTAGACCAGGTGCTGGACGATCTTGGCCCTCGGGGCGTCCTTGGGCACGAAGATGACCGCCGGCATGCCGACGCTCGCGGCCATCCCAGCCAGGGCTGCCGCCGCGTTTCCGGTGCTCGCGGTCGTGACCACCTCGGCACCCTCGGCCATCGCCTTCGTCACGGCCAGTGCCGAGGCCCGGTCCTTCAGGGAGGCGGTGGGGTTCTGACTGTCATCCTTGACCCAGAGATAGCGGAGGTCCAGCCGTTCGGCGAGGCGCGGCGCCGCGTAGAGCGGCGTCCACCCGACGCGGAGCGGCGGGCGCGGCGCCTCGGGTTCGACGGGCAGCAGCGGCAGATACCGCCACATCGTCGGCTCCGCCCGGAGATCCAGAGGCAAGCCCGGTTCCGTTCCGAGCTCCTCCCGGATACGGTCATAGTCATAGCGCACGTCGACGATCCCCGCATCGCCGTGCTTGGGACAGACGTAGTCGATCTCATCCGGGGCGTAGGTTTGACCGCAGATCGTACACTGAAAGCCGATCACGTGATCCATACTAGGCCCTACGCCACCGGATCCGGGATCACCCGGGTGCCCGTCTCGCCGCGCAGGGCGGCATTGATGTGGGGGGGATCGGTGATGATGGCCTCTTTACCGCCGGCATCGAGGTACTGGAGGATCGCCCGGATCTTGGGCTCCATGCTCCCCTTGGCGAAGTGCCCGTCTGCCAGGTACCGGCGCGCCTCCGAGGCCGTCATCGTTTGAATCGGCGTCTGGTCGGGCTGGCGGTAGTTCAAATAGACGTACTCCACCGCCGTGGAGATCAGGAAGAGGTCCGCCTGGATCGACCGGGCCAGGAGCGAGCAGGCGAAGTCCTTGTCGATCACCGCCGCCACGCCGTGCAGATCGCCCTCGTCGTTCTCGATCACGGGAATCCCACCGCCGCCCACGGCAATGGTGACGATGCCGGCGTGCAGCAGCTTCCGGATCGCGGCCAGTTCCACGATCTTTTGGGGCGCGGGCGAGGGTACGACCCGGCGCCAGCCCCGTCCGGCGTCCTCGAAGACCGTCCAGTTATCCTGCTCAATGCGGGTCTGGGCCTCGTCCTCGTCCATAAAGCTGCCGATGGGCTTCGAGGGATTTTCGAACGCAGGATCATCCCGATCCACCTGCACCTGGGTGACGAGGGTCGCCACGTCCTTCGCGACCTGGCAGCGCTTCAGGGCGTTGCGCAGATTCTGCTGGAGGGCGTAACCCAACGCCCCCTGGCTGTCGGCGCCGCACGCGTCCAGGGGGACCTCGTGCATCCCCTCAACCCGGGCCGCGATCTCCGACCGCCGCAGGATGAAGCCGACCTGGGGGCCGTTCCCGTGCCCGATGACGACGTCCCAGCCGTCACAGATCATATCGACGATGTGCTCGCAGGTCTCCTTCGCAGCCTGGTACTGATCCTCGACCGTCTGGTGCTGCTTGTCCTTGATCAACGAATTGCCGCCGATGGCGATGACCGCCCACTTTTGCTCCGTCATGCATACGCTCCTCTCTTGCTAAGGGCTCGTAAAAAGATAACGTCCCAACTCTAACGCTTCCAGCCCCCGTCCTCGGGGGCGTCGGTTCAGGAACTCGTTCTTTTACAGACCCTAAGGAATGACAAACGCTTCGCTTCCCCTTTCCCGGCTGGAGCGGTATGCTGTCGTAATTCCCCCTTTTACACCCGCGCTCAAAGGTTTTGACTAAGGTAGTTCCGGGATTTAAACCATCCCAAACCGGGTGCTTTTTCCTTGAAAAATCCCGGTGATTGGGATGATTTGTTTTTTGGAACGGCCTAAGTAAGTGCGAAAAAGCATCTTAACGTCGCTCGGAGCCCCCGTCCCGGGGGCGGGTGTTAAGGAACTTTTACGGACTTAAAGCTAACGCCTCTCTTGGTAGGCGACAAACCTTTGAGCGCTTACCGCCGGCCCTCTACCTTTACCACATCGTCAGGGCCATTGCGGCCTTCTGCACGTGCAGCCGGTTCTCCGCCTCGTCGTAGACCACCGACTGCGGGCCGTCCATGACCTCGCTGGTGACCTCAATATCGCGGTCAGCGGGCAGCGGGTGCATATAGATCGCGCCGGGCTTCGCCAGCTTCATCTTGCGCCCGTCGGTGATCCAATCCTGGTGCTGGTCCTGCATGCGCTTGCCCTCCTCGGGATCGGCCGTGGTGAGCAGCGGGCCCCAGGACTTGGCGTAGACCACGTCGGCGTCCCGGAAGCCGTCCTCCATCGAGTGGACCACTTCGAACCCCGTGTTGTGTTGGCGGGCCTGCGCCCGGGCCTCGTCGACGATCTCCGGCATCAGCTCGAATCCCTCAGGATAGGCAAGCGTGACGTCCATGCCGAAGCGCGGCATCTGGAGAATCAGCGATTGCGGCACCGAGATGGGCTTGAGATACGACGAGGCATACGCCCACGAGACCACAATCTTCTTCCCGCGCAACTCGCGCCCCTGCTTCTCCTTGATCGTCATCAGGTCGGCGAGACACTGGAAGGGGTGATAGACGTCGTCCTGCATACTGAGCACCGGCACCCGTGAGGCCTCAGCCACCGCGTTGATGTACCGGTTGCCCACGTCCCAGTCGCACTGGCGGATGGCGATCCCGTCGAAATAGCGACCAAGAATCTGACCGATCTCCTTGGCGGTGTCGCCGTGGGAAATCTGGGTCGTGCGCGACTCGATGAAGGCCGCGTGCCCGCCCAGTTGGGCCATCCCCGCCTCGAACGACGAGCGGGTGCGCGTGCTACTGAAGAAGAAGAGCATCGCCAGCGTCTTATCGCGGAGATAGGGATGGGGCTCCCCGATGGCGCGCTTGCGCTTGAGCTCCCACGCCAGATCCAGAACCGTCTCCACCTCCTCCTTTGAAAAGTCCAAATCCGATATCAGGTCACGTCCTCTTAAAAAGCTCTGCATCGTACCCTTGCCTCCCTCTAAATAAAACAATTGAGAATTGAGAATTGCGAATTGTGAATTACGGAAAATGTGCTACGTTCTCGACGCTGCTCCGAGCCCTCGTCCTCGAGGGCGGGTTTGCGGGAGCCCTTTTCTAAAACCTCACGCATCCAGAATCACTCAGGCGGAATCATCGCAGTGATCACCGCGTAGAACTCGGTCGCCTTGACCACGTCCTCCAGCGGGACGGAGTCCCGTACCGTGTGGGCGGTCTCCTCGTCGCCGGGCGCAAAGCCGATCGCGGGGATACCCGCCTTGCCGGCCCAGTACGTGCCGTTGGTGCTGAAGTCCCACTTGCCCGGCGCGTGCGCCGGCAGGCCGATCGCCCGCGCCGCCTCCAACCCGGCATGCACCAGCGGGTGGTCGACGTCCACTGCCCACGCGGGGAAGATCTTGTCGACCGGGAAGACGAAGCCGGTGTAGCTGGGCGCGTCGTAGGTGAGGAGCGCCACCTCGATGTCGCCCCGCGCTTGATTCGCCGCTGGGATCAGATCCCGCACCCGCTGCACCTCCGCGCGGGGGTCCTCGCCGAAGGTCAAACGGCGGTCGACGTAGATCGTGCAGAGATCGGGCACCGCGTTGATGCTCGGCGTCCGCACCTCCATATCCGTGACGGTGATTTTGCCGTGCCCCAGGAACGGATGATCGCCGAGTTCCGGCTCCAGCTCGCTGATGGCCTCAATGACCGGCAGCATCTTGTAGATCGCGTTGTCGCCCAGGTGGTTGCTGGCTGCGTGGGCGCTCCGCCCCTTCGCCACCACCTTCATCTCCACGCGGCCCTTGTGGCCCCGGTAGACCTGCATCTTGGTGGGCTCCCCGATCACCACGTAATCGGGCCGGATGCCCTCCGTCTCGACCAGGGCGTTGGCGCACAGACCGTCGCACCACTCCTCCATATTGCCGAAGTAGTAGGCGGTCCACCCCTCCAGGAGCCCCAGCCGCCGCGCGATCGCCAGCCCGTAGACCATCCCCGGCGTGCTGCCCTTCTCGTCACAGGCCCCGCGCGCGTAGAGCACGCCGTCCTCGACCTTGCCCTCGAAGGGATCCCCGTCCCACGCCTCGGGATCGCCGACGCCGACCGTGTCCAGGTGGCTGTCGAAGAGGATCGTCCGAGGGCCGTCGCCGATCCGCCCGACGACGTTGCCCATGCGGTCGAACCAGGTCCGGTCGAAACCGAGGGCGTCCATCTCCTGCTGAACCCGGCGTCCGACCTCGTGGATCTCCCCATCGGTCGAGGGGATGGCGACGAGGTCGCGCATCAGGGCCAGGATCGCGTCCCGGTGTTCGGCGACCGCCGCCCGGACTGCTGCGACGTCAAGATTAACGTTGGATGTGTTTGGCATTGGATAGGTCTCCTGTTTCTTCACTAGGGTGTGTGTTCCCTGCTGCGCACCCGGGTCAGCTCGACAGCCGGCGGACCTGACGCACGACGTGAAAGCGGAAGTGGCCCGGCACGAAGGTGCTCAGGGAATAATCGACCACCCGCTCGTCGTAGGTGAAGAGCTGCGCCCGCAGGGTGAGCAGCGCCGTCCCCGGCTCGACCTCCAACCGCGCCGCGTGGGTCGCGTCGGCGTTAACCGCCATCAGCTCCGTCCGCGAGACGGTCAGCGGCGGGGTCCCGCGCGCCAGCAGCACGTCCAGCACCGAACCCCGGAACGCATCGCCGAGGTCGTCCTGGCAGAGGTAGCCGGTGGGCACCACGTCCCGCAGGTCGGCGACCGGCTGCCCGGCGATGGCGATGACCCGATCGACGACCAGCACCTCGGTCGGCACGTCCAGGTCGAGGCCGCGCTGCTCCGCCGGGGTCGTCATGCGCTCGACGACGTCGAGGTGCGCCATCTCCAGGTCGAGATCCAGCCGCCGGGCCATCTGATCGAGGCTCTCCAGCACCTCCAATCCCGTCTCCAGGATCGGGAGGTGTGAAGCCACGAACGTGCCCACGCCCTGCCGCCGGACGAGGATGCCGCGCTCGGCAAAGGTGCGCAGCGCGTCCCGCAGCGTCGCCCGGGAGACGCCCATTTCCTGCGCCAGCTCCGGCTCCGGTGGGAGCTGCTCCCCCGGGGCCATGGCCGCGATGCGCGACGAGAGCGCGCGTTCCACCTGCGCGCGGGTCGAGTGGGCGTTCGATCGATGGGTCATTGCACGGTCCCCTCCACCGCCATTATATGTCAGACAAATGGTATGTCAATGGTAGGATGGGGTCAAGGGGCGAGCATTGAGTGATGCGTGGATGTGACGTGCGAGATGAACAGGATTGATAGGAATAAGGAGACGGATACGGGAGACGTTAGGTCTCAATTGGAGTCGTGAAGCGGGATAATCTGCGGAAGTTGCGCATTGAAAAAAATTGCTCTATACTTGTAATTAAGATATTATGATTTCTTGGTCAAGTTCATTTTTTCCCCGTGACTCTGTGACACCAAGAATCTGGGCAAATCCGGCGTGGTTTAGAGAGCTTACCGTTTGGAGTGGTGGTATGATAACAGAATCAAATAGATGTAGCATGCCAAATCCAATCCCTCAACGATGACAACACCTGATCTAACCGTGCTGAACAGAACCTATGATACGTGTTGGGCCGTCCTGGTCGGCGTCAATGAGTACGTTGACCCTGCCATATCAAACTTAACCGTATGCGCAGGGGACGTTCAGTCTGTCTATGACGCGATCACCGGCTCCGGCTACCAGCCGGATCGCGTGAAGTTGCGACTCTCGCCGGATACCCCTACAGCATCCGCCACCCGATCCAGGATCTTTGCTGCCCTTACCAGCATAGCCGAAGCTGTGGGCCAGGACGATCTGTTGTTGTTCTACTTCAGCGGGCACGGCATCGCCCGCGACGGACAGGCGTATCTTCTGCCCTCGGACACCTCCTATTCGGCGGTCGCGGACACCGCGATCAACCTTGAACGCGTCAAACAAATCGTGCGGGACTCGCCTGCGCGCGCCAAGGTGATGATCCTCGATGCCTGTCACGCCGGCGCGCAGATCGGCAAGGCAGCCCCACAGATGACCGAGGATTTCATCCGCCACGTCTTCGAGGAGGCGGAGGGGTTGGCGATCCTCGCTTCCTGCAAACACCGGCAGGTCTCCTGGGAGTGGCCCGCTCAGGGGCAGAGTGTCTTTACCCACTATCTCCTGGAGGGGGTGTCCGGCGCGGCTGACTTCGACCGCAAAGGCTTTGTCACCGTCAACGATATCAGTAGGTATGTCACCGACAAAGTCAAGACCTGGGCCGCCAGCAAGGACCGGGTTCAGACCCCAACGCTGCAATCCGCTGTCGCCGGGGATATTGTCTTGTTTCCTTATGCCGCATCTGCAGCATTGTCTGGAGGCGAAGCATCTGCGGGGAATACAAAACAGCCAACCCCAGATACAACGGAGGGTAGAGATAAGGAGATGCATGTTATGGATGCAGGTGAATCCCAGACTACGATCACCTGGCTTCATCTTTCTGACTTCCATTTCAGCACCCAAACGACGTACAACAGCCAGATTGTTCTCGATGCACTCCTAGATGATATTGCCCAGTGCATTCAAAACGACAACCTACAACCTGACTTCATTGTCATCTCCGGCGATATCGCCTTCTCCGGCCAGCCCGAGGAATATGACCTGGCTAAGGAGTTCCTCGATCGCTTATTAGAGGTGACACATCTGTTTAAGGAAGATATATTCATAGTTCCAGGCAACCATGACGTAGATCGTAATGCCATCGGCACCCTTGCTGCCAGTGCGGCTCGACTATTACATAATCGTGATGCTGTCAATGAATTTCTAACCAACGAGTCCGAATGTGAGCTTACGTTTCAACGCTTTTGCGGCTATCAAGCCTTCATTGATGAGTATCTTAATGGTCGTGGACAGTTTGACCACAAAAGATGCTTTTACATCAAGGAGATTCAATTAGGAGATCGAAATATCGCTGTGATTGGGTTGAACTCGGCTTGGCTATCCGCCTCGGACGAGGACCGCAATCAGCTTATTCTAGGCGAATACCCAGTACGTGAGGCTATTAAAGTAGCGGAAAAAGCTGATCTTCGCCTAGCAGTGATGCACCACCCTTTCGAATGGCTGCGGAACTTCGACCGCAATGACGTAGAGCCGCTTCTTTACGATAAGTGCGATTATGTGCTCCACGGGCATATGCATCGCACCGGCTTGCTTCAAGCCAGCACGCCGGATAGCAGAGCTATGATTATCGCCGCCGGTGCTTGCTATGAAACGCGTGGGTATCCGAATTCCTACAATTTTGTCCAACTCGACTTTGCTGCTTGTAGAGGTGCTGCGTATTTGAGAATGTACAGCGACCAACGGGGAGGTTTCTGGACAAAGGACGTGACGAGTTATCGCAATGTCGATAACGGTAACTATGAGTTCTCCATACCCAACGTTTTTTGCGGGAAAAATCCATTCATATACGGTCGAGCACTGCGACCTGAAGAATCCCTGAACCGGAAGTCTGACTTGCGTTCTATATTCAGCAGACTACGTAACGGTGAATCAACTGCTGTTGTGGGTGGCCCCCATGTTGGGAAGTCCTCACTGCTTCTGAAGTTATATGACCAAGATATTCAACAAGACTATCTAGGACACCAAGCTCAGTCGACGCTGACAACCTATCTGGACTTGCATCCCGTAGGTGACAATTATGCTCCTCAAGATTTTTGGAAAGATGCGCTTAAGCCGATCCGAGATCACTCCGAGGAGATCACTCAAACCGATTATACGCGCCGCTCTTTAGAGCGACAACTTAAACAGCTGGGTAGAGACGGACGCAGACTGATCCTGCTGCTGGATGAGTTCGAACGTTTGTTAGTCCACCCCAATTTTCAGTCTCCCTCTTTCTTCGCACTTCTACGATCCCTGGCCTCCCGGTTCGATGGCCTGGCGCTTGTGACCGCAAGTCGAGAGTCAACCACGAAGATGAATGAGCGAATGAAACATCTCCTCGGCGTTGGTTCCCCTTTCTTCAACATTATGATTGATATGAGGCTGCGCCCTTTCGAGGAGCCAGTTATAGACAAACTCCTAAGTCGGTCTGGTGATACTTTTTCTTCGGCGGACCGTCTCTTCATCCGTCGTGTTGCTGGCCGTCATCCCTTCCTCTTACAAGCGTTGGCCGCAACGTTGTACGATACGACGGGGGATGATCGGTATGCCCGCGCCGCCGAGGATTTCTATGACCGGGTCGTTTCGCACTTCGATGATCTATGGAACCATATGGACGACCGCACTCGCACTGCGGCGGTGGTGCTCAGTTTAGCAGAAATGGGAGGGTCCGGTCTGCCACAAGCGATTAACTGCAACGATATTGAGCACGCAGACCGCTTTGACTCTGCGTTGAAAGAGATGGCTAAACATGGATTGGCAGAACGGGTCGATAAGGATTGGCCGTTTGAAAAAGGGTCTTTCGTCCTCTGGCGAGGTGACAGGTGGACGGTCGAGATCCAAGCTTTCACCTGGTGGATCTGCAACGTCGTAGTCACTGAGTCCCATCGGTTCTCTGCGTACGACGCGTGGCTAGCCAATCGAAGTTACAGCGAGCTGCTCACCGACGAGCAGTGGAACCGCCGGGTTGAAGCGGCCCGCATAGCGTCTGATTGGGCGGCGCAGGATGTTGGGGCGATGGCCAACGCGCTTTTCAATGCGCTGATGAGGAGAGACAAGCTATGAATCAATCGTTTAACCCCTATATTGCCGGTAATCCATTGAGGAAGGAAGGGCAGTTCTTTGGTCGGATGGATACGGTACAATGGGTCCGCCAGGGATTGCTAAGTCCCACAACCAATGCTGTGGTCCTCTTCGGTCAACGCCGCATCGGTAAGACCACGCTCCTCCTGCAGCTCGAGCGGATTCTTGCCAAAGAGAACTTTCTTCCCATCTACTTCGATCTGCAGGATCAGGCTAGGCGTCTACTGGGTGACGTGCTCATCGACCTCGCGGACGTCGTCGCGGAGCTAACAGGCCTACCTCTCCCCATTTTCGATGACGTTGAGGACAAAAGGCAATCCTTTCAGCGAGACTTTCTGCCACACCTGTATCAAGGTCTAGAGGAAGACTGTCGTCCGGTTTTTCTCCTGGATGAATTTGACGTGCTGCAACAGACAAGCGAGGAGGTGCTCCCGGAAAACGTAGCAATGCGGGCGCTCTTTCCATTCCTGCGTGGGCTGATGAATGATGAACCCCCATTGGCTTTTGTCTTCGCCGTCGGTCGGCGGGCGGAGGATCTCTCTATAGATTTCTCCTCCATTTTCAAGGGCGCGCTGGTTCGTGAGCTCTGGGTTCTGGACAGAGAGAGCGCAATCTCGTTGATCAAACAAGCGCATGATAATGACACACTGCGCTTTACCGATCCCGCGATTGAACGGGTCTTGAGCCTCGCAGGTCGACATCCCTATATGACCCAGTTGCTCTGCCAGCAGGTCTGGAACCGGGCCTACGTCAAGAATCCATCCGCACCCCCGACGATTGAGGTATCCGACATTGATGTTGCGGTTCCTGATATTCTAGAAACCGGGCAATCGGCGTTCAACTGGATCTGGGGGGGGTTCAATCCGGCGGAAAGAGTGTATGCATCTGCACTCGCGGAGGCTGCCCAAGCCGGGCATGAGGTCATCCCTGAGGACAAAGTTGTGGAAGTGTTAGGCTCTCATGCCGCCCGGCTTCGCGCTCAACCCGTGGAAATCGCGCCTCGAGATTTAGTCAAACGGCGCGTTCTCGAAGTGGCCGAACGAGGTGGATACCGATTCGCGGTGGAGCTCTTCCGCCGTTGGGTAAGCCGATATAAGCCTTTGCGTGATGTCAAAGACGAATTGGACAAGATGTATCCAGAAGCCGATGAGTTCTTTAGCATCGGACAACGTATCTTTAGTCAGGGTGATTGGAAGAAGTCCATCGGATATTTCAGAGACGCTTTGGATACGGACCCCCGCCACTTCCATGCTCAGCTTCAGTTAGGCGAGGCACTGCTGGAGTTGGGACAGGTCGATGAAGCGATTAAGGAGTTGGAACAGGCCTATGAGCTCGACCCGCGTGATGCTCGGTTCTCACTGGCGCGTGCGCTGGTGACCCGTGCTAGACGTCTAGAGAAAGAGGGGGATGAGGATGCGGCGTTGGCAGCCTGCGCTCGTGCGTTGGAGGTCTCTCCAGGGGAAAAGACAGCCCAGGAGATCAAAAAGAGTATTTGGGTCCGGCGTGGGAATAAAGCGATGGAGCGAGGCGAACGCGAGGCGGCGTTAGCTGCGTACCAGCAGGCCGGAGCCGAGGATTGGGAGGATGCCATCGTCTTCGTCCGAAACGCACTGGAGAGCGATCCCGCGAGCTTCCGCAGTCGCTTCTATTTAGGGGAGGTGCTGCTGGATCTCGGCCGGGCGGAAGAGGCGATGGCGCAATTGGACGCCGCGCTGGCGGGCTATCAGCAGACGGGGTTCGATTTTCCAAAGGCCATCGACTTCTTCCGCACGCTCGTGAGGCGTGAGCCCCAAAACGCCTTTGGATACCTCCATCTCGGCGTTCTCCTGAAGGCTAAGGGCAGAACGGATGAGGCCGGCGATCAGTTGAGGCGCGCTTATAAGCTCGACACTGAGAAGGCAAAGCCCTATTATGTTGATGCCCTGACGAAACAGGCACAGGCTGCCAGTGAGGACGAAAACTGGCCGGAGGCGCTGCAAGCCTATCTCCGCATCTTGGAGATCGATCCCACTCGACGGGACGTCCTGGGTACGATGCAAGACACCGTCGCTAAACTGCATAATGAACGTGTCAAGGCCGCCCTTATTGCTCCAGGCAGAGTAGAGCAGAAAAATCACACGTACGTAACCCGGCGCATTGGGCACGAGCAATTGATTGAAATACTCAACAATGCTCAAAGACATGTCCGCCTGTTGGGCGTTGTGGCGTTAGACATTATGTGGTTGGAAGTCGTAGAAAGCTGGGCTGAGAAACTTAATGCAACTACTGATTTTGAGATCACGGTCCAGTGTGAATCCGATAATCTCCTCTTTGCCAAGTCGTTCACCCTTGACACTGACAAAGTGGCGAATCGCCGGAGCTTTCGCGAGCTTAAGTTCGTCAGAGATCGCGCTTTCGACCTCTCGGCTTTGCTTCGCAGCGAGGGAGTTCTTAATAGTCGGATGAACGGACGTGTTACGGTTGAGATTATGCACCTTCCCTTGCCCGTTGCTATCGTTCAGGTCGACGACCGGATTTTCGCCAACCTGTGGCTCCACGAGATCGAGAGTTATTTTGAGGAGATCACCGGGGAGCATCCCTGGTACCCACTAATTGAGAGCTATATCGCCACGTATTTCGACCCCGAACAAGGTCGAAAATATGCAGCCGGTGCAGCGGATGAACTCCTGGAGCTCTATGACCACGATCGCATCCCGCGCGGCATCTACCCGCGTGCCTCCTTCTACGACACCGATCACTCACAACTGGTAGTCTGGGCCTTTGTCTTCGATCGTCAAGGTCGGTTGTTGATCCACCGTCGTTCCGACAACGCCAAGGACAATCAAGGGATGTGGGATAAATCCGTTGGCGGGCACGTCGAGTTCACCGATTATCATACATCCCGGGCGGCCTATCGTGAGGTCATTGAGGAGCTGTTTACCGAAGAGCCTGAGGACGTCAAGTCAGACCTGAGAAAATGGAAGATCTCAGATGAAGAGGTGATCTATCTTGGCGACTGGCGGCCTGATCAGCGGGGACGGTTTCCGTTCCAGGAGATAAGATCGTATGACCGAGAGTGGGCGTTTTTCCGGTTGCGAGAAGTCGAGGGTTTCGAACGGCTTTACTCACCCAGGACGCTTCCCAACGGTTCCGAACGCCGGCTCCGGGTGATCCCGGATATCTTCCTCTTCGTTGCCGGCCCCGGACTCGATGAGGACTTTCTTCGAAGGCTGAAGAACTCGACGTACAAGCTCACGGAGCTTATCCACCTCAAGAGTGTGATGGATCGTGCGATTGCGAAGGAGGAAGTCCCCGGATTTGATGAGAACAGATTTGACGAGGATAAGATCAACGCAATCCCTAAATTCACGCCGGATCTACGAAATATTATGACGGGTAAGTTGCGAGATATTCTCGAGGACTTCTCACAATACATCAAGCGATATATTGCAACCTAGGAGGCTAACGATGCCTTACGTGATTACGATCACCGGCCCTTCAAGAGCTGGGAAGAGTACAACAGTTGAGTACTTCAACGAGTTCGCAAGCAAAAGATTTAAACCCGAACTTGTGCGCAAATACACAACGCGCCCCCCTCGCAAGCACGATAAGGATTGTATAGCAGAAGAAGAAATTCCACCTGAATGCGATCTAGTATACGAACAATATGGGGAAAGGTATGGATTGAAGCTACAAACGCTCATTGATCACCTCGCCAATGGTAAAAGCCCTATTGTGATCTTGAATGATGTTCGGGCTGTTGAAGATATACGCACGACCTTTAGGGAGCATGTGCGATCGCTCTTCATTTTTAGACACGACCCATTGAGTGAAGATTATCGCCAGGAACTGATAGACTCAAGAAAGGAAGATGGTCAGATTCGATTTGAAAAAGCAAGTACTATCTACCGCATTTATATTGAGAACATCCATTTATTTGACCATGTTATCATTAACAGAATAGGATGCGGGACGCGAGAAGAACTGAGAAACCAGGTAAGACAAATTGTCAGAAGTTTAGAAGAACTCGACAATAATTATAGTCAGTGGGAGTAAAACGACATGAACTTCACACCAAGATTATTTGTCATCGTGGGAACGCCTGGATCCGGAAAGGATTTGCTAATTCGCGCAGTGAATGCACTTGGTAGCAGGCACGCGGACATCGTGCCTAAACATACAACCCGAGCGCGCCGCAACGATGATGGGAATGAGATGATCTTTCCTGGCAGCTTTGGCCATGATTTGGATAGCTGCGACATACGTTACGAGAATTATGGTGATCAATATGGCATTCAAAGTGAACGCATTTGGCAAGGATTAAGAGACAATCGTTTTCAGGTTGCTGTTGTAAGTGATCTTAATGCAATCAAGGAGCTTCAGCAAATTTTCGGTCAACTGATGGTGCTTATATATGTTCATTCTAACAAAAATATCGATGAATATCGCATCGAAGAAGCTAGACATGGTGATTTTAAGTACGTCGAGCGCAGAGTTGAAGAATATGTACAAGCCCGCCAACTTTACCTCGATTACTTCCTCGCCTTCAACCACGTTCTAATAAGTGCGGGACTTGACGAGGACCTTTACGACCAAATCTTTCGCCTGTTTCGTGCCTACGAACGAGGCGAATTGTCACAAGCCACTGTCAGACCGATTGCATCGGATAGGATTTGGGATATCTTCGATGAAAGTGACCTACCTCCTATGATGCTTGGCAAGGATTCTTCTGAGTAGAGTCTTGCTTGGGGCATAGTCATAGGTATAAACCGTAAGTCTGCGAAGTCAGTACTCCTTTCCCAACCTCATACTCGTTGACTGCACATCACCTCAATCAACGATCAAAAAAACGCTCTCATCCCTCCCAGGTTACAGAGATTGAAGTATACCTTAACGAATCTTCCCTCCCCTTAACAGGCAAACGAAAGCAACGCATCCCTTCTAAGACATAGCATCCGAGCCCCTGCCTACATACCCGCAGGGAGGGGGTAGTTCGCGCCCTTCCTTTCCTCAGATGCTAAACGACAAACAGAACTGTGAACCAGATAACCGATCAGTGCCGCCCGCTACCTCGCCCCAGCCTCAGTACCGCTTCCCGCAGCAGTACTTGTACTTGATCCCGCTGCCGCAGGGGCAGGGATCGTTGCGGCCCACCTTCTTCGGCGGCGCGGCGGGTTGGGTCACCGGCTCCGGCGTCGGGGGTGGTGGCGTAGGCCGAGTGTCGAAACAGGCCCATCCTTCCAGTTCGCCGATGGTATCGGTGATGAAGCGATAGTGTCGGCTGTCGCGAAGCTGTGCGAGCGTCTCCGCTTCGCCCTCATCAAGCACATGCTCGATCCACGGCAAATCAATGGCCATGCCGTCGATTAAACCATCGGCAAAGGCCTGCCGGATTTCGGGCATCAGTGGTTCGGGATAGAGAAGGGTGCTTTTAGTGACAAGCGCATCCCAGGCGTAGGAGTAGGATTTCTCCAGTCCGCCGTGGAAGAGCGATCGGAAATACGCGATGACCGCCTCACGGGTGATGACGTCTTCGACGACCAGCGTGAGCAAACCGGTCATCGCCGCCGAGCGGATGTATTCGTTGACCTGGGGATCCTCAATGAGCCTCTGCATCGGGCCGACGTCGCCGCCGGAGACCGAGGCCAGCACCCTGCCCAAGCCCTCGGTGACGAAGTCGCCGGTCACCTCCAGAGCCATATCGCCGGGCTGCCCAAAGAGGTCCACGAGCAAAGGGTAAGCCTGTTCCTCGCGGAACTGCGCCAGCAGGAAAAAGGCGTAGAGGGGCAGCATATAGGTCTCCTCCTCGTACAGGCGGTCCAACACCTGCGCCGGATCCTCCAGGACCTGCAGCAGATGCGGCGTGATGGCCTCCTGCTGCGCGATCGCCGCCTCTAACGCATCCCGGGGGAAAACCCCACGCTCCAGGTATTCTAATCTCTCCAAAATTGTCTTGATTTCCATTTCAACTCCCTCGTATGCTTACGCAAGAACATTGCATCGCTTTAAAGTTTAGCGGAGATCACCCATGAGAACAATTAGGAAAACCTTGAATCTATTTTTTCTAATGGGAAGCATCTTTCCAACCTGCCAACGTGCAAACGTGCCAACCCCGAATTACCCTCTCCTGTGAATAACCTATCGAAAACTGTGGATAAATAGGCGGATAATCGCGAAAGTTATCCACAGGATG
>DAOTTS010000257.1:0-28954 GCA_034437735.1 Anaerolineae bacterium | reverse complement strand
ACATATGCTTGGAGCGGTCAAGGGAGCATCTATCGGCATCGCATCCGCCCTCCGAGAAACGAATCAACCCTTGCTCGCATTTGCAAACCGGATGACTTTTTTATCGAGTTCTGATCGTAGGCGTCTGTATACCAACCATCTGCAACGTCAGCTCAATACGGATGGCACACCGTGGGCTGTTAGGAGCCTGACGGCAGATAAGGGGCATTGGGACACACTGGACAAAATGTTCTACTTGGATCAGAGTATTTACTTACCTGATGATATCCTGTTCAAGGTAGATGTTGCCAGTATGGCTAACTCTCTTGAGGTTCGCTCCCCCTTGCTGGATTATCGGATTGTGGAACTGAGCGCTTCTCTGCCGTCCACTATGAAAATTCGAAATGGTGAAACCAAGCATATCTTCCGTCGCGCTTTCCGTGATTACCTGCCGCGCGAAATCTTGACACGAAAAAAGATGGGATTTAGTATCCCGATAAGGGAGTGGATGCGAAATGATCTACATTCGATGACTTATGACTTACTCACAGACCGGTCGGCACGCGACCGGGGTCTTTTCAACCAGATGTGGATAAAGGAGATGCTCACTCGGCATAAGGAAAGTACAGGCGATTACTCAAGACAGTTGTGGCTGCTGTTGAATTTTGAGGTCTGGTGCCGGGTGGTGGGTGATGAATTTGGTGTCGTATACGGGGCCGGGTGATTTGAATATCCTACTTATTACACGCGCATATCCACCTCAACACGTAGGGGGAACAGAGTTATCTACTCATGCTCTCGCACAAGCTCTACAGCGGGAAGGTCAAGAGGTTCAAGTGCTCTGTGCGAATGGTTGGGGTGAAGGAGACCGTTATTGGAATGGTGAGACCCATACAGTATATGAGGGTGTGTCTGTCACTCACTTGCAGCTCAACTGGAAACTAGCCCCGGATCCTTGCCGCTATTTGTATGCTAACCCCGTGGTTGGAGACTATCTGAGCGATTTTCTGTCGTCTGCCGACATCGATGTGGTTCACGTTACCTCGTGCCTGACGCTCTCGGCTTCTGTCCTCACCGCGACGGCTTCACTGGGTGTCCCGTTGGTTTTGACATTGACGGATTTCTGGTTTGTATGCCCGCGCATCAAGTTAATCAAGGGCAATGGCGAGCGGTGCGATGGCCATGTCACGGCTTGGGAGTGCCTGCGATGTATGCTTTGGGGGGCTAAAGCTTATCGCTGGCCCACCCGGGTGATGCCGGAACGGGTCGTGGCGAAGATGCTGCGATGGATCGCTAGACAGCCGTCGATCACCCGGCATAGGGGCTTACGGGGTATGGCTTTTGACATCGATGACCGACGGGATTTTTTAAAGCGGGCGCTGCAGCGGTGCGATGGAATACTTGTGAAATCCGCGTATATGCGTGATTATTTCGTGGGGCACGGTTTGTCTGATGACAGACTCTTGGTGCTGCCGGACGGCGAGGATACCAGTTGGGGGGCCTTAAGAGGACGCGAGGATAAACCAGAGATTCTCCGGATCGGATACATCGGGCATATCATTCCTTCAAAGGGAGTTCATACACTGATTCAGGCGGTTAAGCGATTGCAGGGCGATACCGAGTTGTTAATCCATGGTGACCTCGATCACGATCCTGACTATGCCAATTCCTTAAGGTCCATAGTTGGTGAGAATGAGACTGTTTGTTTCAGAGGCGGATTTGCTCACGAGCGTATCGGTGAGGTGCTTTCTCAGATTGATGTGCTTGTGGTGCCTTCGACTTGGCCGGAGACATTTTGTCACGTCGTTCGAGAGGGTTTTATCGCTGGTATCCCCGTTATCGGTTCGGATATCGGTGCGATCCCTGAGGCGATACAGCACGGGAAGAACGGGTTTTTGTTTCATCCGGGGGATGCAGGTGATTTGAGTCGATACCTCCAGATGATCCTAGATGACCCTGGACTTCTAACTCGACTTCAGAGAAATATCCCAGCAGTTAAGACCGTTGATCAACAAGCGCGCGAACTTATTGGCCTCTACCAGGCGTTACTGGAGCGGAATAAGTTATCGAAAATCTCAAATTGAGCAATTGGAGTGTAAATATGGGGCAAACTTTCAATCCTGTTGTTGCAATTATTGTTCTCACCTGGAATCAGCGTGAATTGACCCTGGATTGCCTGGCTTCTCTTGGTAAACAGGAGTATCCTTCCGATCGGCTAGAGATCATCGTCGTGGATAATGGCTCTGTGGACGGCACGGCTGGGGCTATTCGCAGTAAGTATGCATCTGTGACGGTGCTGGAGAACGACGAGAACCTTGGCTTTGCCGAAGGCAACAATGTAGGACTCCGTCATGCGCTTAAGGGTAATGCAGAATTCATCATGCTTCTCAACAACGATACTGTGGTGGACCCTGCTATGCTTAACGAATTATTAGCCGTGGCAGAATCCGATTCCACCATCGGCATTGTGGGTCCTAAGATGCTTTACTTCGATCAGCCGGATGTTATTTGGTGTGCCGGGAATCGACTTGACTGGCGTACGGGAGAGAGCATTCGTCTGCAAGCTGATCAGGTGGATGCCGACCCTGAGGAATTACCCAGAGAGGTCGATTTCATCACAGCCTGTGGCATTTGTCTTCGTCGGGAGGTGATCGAACAGATCGGTTTACTGGATCTACGCTTTTTCATCTATTATGAAGAGACTGACTGGTGCATGCGGGCGCGATCGGCCGGTTGGCGGATTCTCTATGTACCTCGCGCCCGGATGTGGCACAAGGTCTCGGCGGCTATGGGTACGACATCTCCAGCAACTTCTTACTATATGAGTCGCAATGTGATGCTGTTTATGTCAAAGAATCGACAAGGTTTCTCGAAGCTTCGGTCCTTGGCTGGCGTTGTTACCCGCAATATCCGTACCATAGCAGCCTATACTGCGAAACCGCACGGTGGACGCCGACGTCTGAATCGCAATGTACGCCTTTTTGCTCTGCGTGACGCATTGTTGGGACGCTGGGGCAAGATGGGGGCGGATGTGTCAGCGATATGTTACCCTGGAGCAGACCTGTGAGAGTTCTCTATTTATCTCCCTGGTTTCCTTATCCATTGGATACGGGGTCGCGTGTCCGCGTCTATCATCTCCTGCGCGCCCTGGCTCAGCGTCACGAGATAACCTTAGTAACTTTGGATCCCCAAGGATGGGCACCGGCTCAGGTTGATGCCATTGCTCCGCTTGTTCAGAATATAGAAGTTATCCATAAAGATCCGTTTCAACGGAATCAACTGCGCATTGCTACACGATTTTTCTCTCTTAGGCCTTTAGTTGCTACGCCCTTTCCTGAGGTGGTGCGCTTAGTCCGTGACTTACACGCTGAGAATGCATTTGATGTTGTTGTTGCTTCTAACGTCACTATGGCGGTCTATGCGATGGCCCTCCAGAACGTCCTCAGGGTTCTTGAGGAGCATAATTCGCACACCCGCTGGATGCGCGATCGCTATAGAGCTCAGACGTCTTCACTTCAGCGGCTTCGCTGTTGGCTGAGCTGGCGCAAGTCAGCTCTCTATGAATCTCATCTTTTTAGGAAATTTAGTTTGATCACGATGGTCTCGGAGGAGGATGCTGAGGTCAGCCGCGATCTGCTCTCTGAGAATCGGCCCGAGGTCATAGTTATCCCTAATGGTGTGGACTGCGAGGAATTTAGACCTGGCTTGGCTGAAGCGCGACCAGGCTCTCTTGTCTTCGGCGGGTCGCTGGCGTATGAGGCAAATTATGAGGCGATGCGCTTTTTTCTTGATCGAGTTTATCCTCGGATTCGTAAAAAGTATCCTGAGGTGGGATTGCGAATTACTGGGTCATTGGACGATGTGGACCTTCAGGGGCTTCGTCTAAATGACGGCGTGGTCCTCACTGGATTTGTCAAGGATATCCGTAAGGAGATAGCTTCCGCGCAGGTTGCCGTCGTGCCTATTCTTTCGGGGGGCGGGACTCGGATCAAGATTCTGGAAGCTATGGCGTTGGGGACGCCGGTTGTTGCTACCTCCAAAGGCGCGGAGGGGCTCGATGTTAGACACGAGCACGAGATTCTAATCGCCGATCGCCCCGCAGATTTTGCGGATCAGGTTGACCGCCTTTTATCTAATCCAGCCCTTTGTAAGCGATTAACGACCCACGCTAGGCATCTAGTCGAACAGCATTACGACTGGGCCCAGATCGGTCTACGTTTCTGTGGGTTGATTGAGGATCTTGCTAATGGAACTGTATGAGTCAGCTTACGCTGTGATCGATAGATGTCGTCGTCGCTCTTCCGACCGCCATTTGTTCACTGCGGCTCTTGTTATGGCTGTCCTGTTAGGTGCGGCTGTTTTTGGTTATATGAGATACGCGCTTTGGTTGCTGCTGTTCGGCGCATCGATGGGTGTGCTTGTTCTGTCGCGATGGTTAGCATTAGGGCCTTTAGCGATAGTGTCGGCGGCTCTGATTGTGCGATTCGATATAAGCACGGGTACAGAGGTTTCTCTCAATCCGGTTACGCTTTTAGTTCCTGCTCTACTTGTTCTTTGGGTGTTAACTATGATGCGCCAACGTGAGTGGCAGGTTGCGTCATCCCCGACGAATCGCCCGTTACTTCTTTTTCTGGGGGTGGGACTGCTATCTATCCTTATTGGCAACTTGATCTGGGATCCCGCCGTGCCTCGCTCGGGAAATTTCGTTATCGTCCAACTGGCTCAGTGGTCGGTCTTTGCTTTCTCTGCTATTGCTTTTTTGCTAGGCAGCAATTTGATGCGTGATAGGATTTGGCTGCATCGCCTGGTATTCTATTTCCTAGCTGTGGCTGGCATCCTGGCGATTTTGGCAACATTGCCTCAGACGCGTGACTTTGCGGCGCGAACATTTTCCTCGGCTCTGTGGATGGCTCCCTTTTGGATGTTGCTAACGGCTTTAGCTGGTGGTCAATTATTATTCAATCGAGAACTCTCTGCTTTCTGGCGCCTGTACTTAGTGGGCGTCATCGCTGCTATACTCGTTTTTGTGTTAGGTATTCAGCGTGAAACGGTCTCTTACTGGGTGGGGGTGGTGACTGCTCTGGGTGGGTTAGTCTGGCTCCGTTGGCCCCGTATGCGTTGGGTATTTGTCTGTATCGCGCTCTTGGGCGTAGTTCTTTGGTTTCCTCTTGTCTATCAAGCTGCTGGCGGTGACGCAGAGTGGCAGCTGAGTGGGGGATCGCGATTGGCTCTTAGTGGTCGGGTAATCAAAGTGACACTCCGCAATCCTATTACCGGGCTGGGGCCAGCCGCTTACCGTAGTTATGCCCGAATGGAACCGCTGCGCTATGGGAGAGCTCTTTGGATGAATCCAACTATCAATTCACATAACAACTACGTCGATCTGTTCTCGCAAGTTGGAGTGGTGGGGCTTGGGCTCTTCTTCTGGTTTATTATGGAACTGGTCCGCCTCGGGTTTCGGGTGAGATCTCAGGTCACGGATGGCTTTACGAAAGGTTATGTTAACGCCATCTTGTCTGCTTGGGCAGGATCTCTTGTCTTGATGTTGCTCGCAGACTGGATTTTACCTTTCGTTTACAACGTTGGATTTCATGGATTTCAAGCGAGTGTGCTGATATGGGCTTTTTCCGGAGGGATAGTTGCGCTGGATAACTTGAGAATCCATGTCGCTAGGGAGGATAACGATGGGACCTGATTTGACGATCTCAATCATCAGCGCGGATAATCTTGAATTGCTCCTGCCTTGTCTGGACTCGTTACTGGGAAATACTCAGAGCATAGAGGTAGAGATATTCGTTATCGATAATGCATCCAATGATGCCAGTGCTAAGATCGTTAGGGAGAAATATCCTCACGTCACGGTCATCCAAAACGCGTCACGTTTGGGTTTTTCGACAAACAATAACTTGGTTCTGGACCGAGGCAGGGGGCGCTACCTGATGTTGCTTAATGATGATACGCTGATCTTGGAGGGCGCCCTCGATCAGCTGGTGGCTTTTATGGATACACATCCTGATGTAGGTGTTGTGGGAGCGGCTTTACTTAACCCGGACGGTTCAAGCCAACCTAGTTGCTCTCGCTTCCCCAATCCACTCACGGAAGCGGTATATCCCGCTACAAACTGGTCTTATCGTCTCGGCAGATCGGGAAAACCGCGAGAAGTTGACTCTGTGTGTGGCGCCGCTCTCCTCGTGCGTCGGGAAGTTTACGAGTCTGTCGGTGGCCTGGATACTGCTTTTGATCCGATTTACTCTGAGGAAGTAGATTGGTGCTATCGAATCAGAAAAGCGGGTTGGAAAATCTACGCATTGCCCTTGGCACAGATCGTTCACTACGGCAGTTATACGATGAATCGTGTGGTCAAGCGAAAGTATGAGCTTCTATTATCCCACAAGGCACTTTTTTTTCGCAAGAACTATGGTCCTGTTACTGCAAACGTCTATAAGACGGTTTTGAGAGTGTCTACATTGTTAAAAGTCCTCTGGTGGTCTCTCGCCGCTTATGTCCTTCGAGATCACGAAACTTGTCGGGAGCGGCGAGATCTACACAAATATATTCTTCGCACGCTCCCGTCCTTTTGATAAGGCTGAAATACCTATGACATCCATCAGCATGCATGATGATCTGCGATTTAAGTCCTCGCTTGCCGAGTTTGTTGTCAATCTGCAAGTTCAGGATGACAAACCCGAGGAAACGCCCGAGCTTACCCTCCGAGCTCTCTGGTACTTGGCTGCAGGAGATCCCCGATCCGTGGAACGCTGTGTTGATGGGCGCCTTCCTGTGCTTTCTGAAGAAGCTTATGGATACTTGCAGGATTTGGTATGTCAACGTTTGAATGGTGTTCCTCTTGCTCATCTCACGGGCCGTCAATGCTTTATGGGCGTAGAGATGTTGGCTGGGCCCGAGGCTTTGATCCCTCGGAAGGAGACAGAGATCCTAGGTTATGCGGTACTCGACAAGCTTCGCGAGGTAATGACGACGCACGGTGATGCGCAAGTGATCGACCTATGCACCGGATGCGGCAATTTAGCGCTGGCCCTGGCCCATCACGAGCCCAACTGCCGGGTCTTCGCGGCTGACCTTTCGCCTGAGGCTGTGAATCTCGCGCGGCGCAACGCCAAGTATCTGGAACTCGATGACCGGGTTGAATTTCACGTGGGCGATCTCTTTGCGCCTTTCGATCACGACGGCTTCCTCGCAGGCACAGATCTGGTCGTCTGCAATCCGCCCTACATCTCTACCAAGCACATCGCCGAGATGCCGGAGGAGATCCACGCTCACGAGCCCCACCTGGCCTTCGACGGTGGCCCCTTCGGCGTCGCGATCGTCTTTCGCTTGATCAAGGAAGCCCCCCGATTCCTCAAGCCCCAGTCCTGGCTCTGCTTCGAGGTGGGGCTGGGACAAGGTGACCTCATCACGCGCCGGATGGCGCGCACCGGTGATTATACCGAGATCACCCCCCTCCCCGATCCGAACGGTGCGATACGGGCGATTATGGCTCGTCGTATTTGACATTGTTGGTAACCTCTTTGTGATCCAAGCGGAGGCGAGGAGTCGCCTTCGCTTTTATCATACAACCCTGCCGTCTTCAGTCGTTGGCTGCTTTTTGCTAACTTTTTGAAATGCCGTGGTATGATCGGGGTTAGAGAAAGGTGTTTGCCTTTTGGAGTAGGAGCGCGACTTTATCGTTATCCTAGAGCGAAGAGGGGGGATGCTGGTGAAGCTCCATCATAGTGTGGTTAGGATTGGGCATAGTTTCAGTTCTGTACTTAAACTAGATCTGGAGAAGCTTGGTACGTCTACGTTAGTACTATCACCGGGGAGGCTGTCGACTCTGCAACGGCTCATCGTAGCACTTCTCATCATGCTCATAGGCGGCTTCTCCAGTCCTGCTCTTTCCCTAGCACAATTCCAACCTGATGATGATAGCGGCGACCTGAGCGTGCAGATGTCAAGCGATGTGTCCAGACGCGTGAACGCACCCTATGCGGATTCATCGAGAGAAGCGGCGGTTCTATGGTTTGGGCGCGTAACGATGACTGAGAATTACACGGATGTGCGCATAGTTTATAACGATGAGAACTTAGTTGTCCGCCTGGGAATCATTGATCGTCTTCTCTGGTATGATACCTCCCCTTCACCTGATACCTTGACGGTATGGGACTCCGTCTCGCTTTATCTGAGTCAGGGTGATAGCGTCGGTGAAATGCCCGGTACTGGCGCATATCGGTTTGATGGCCAACTAGACTGGTGGGAAAGCGATGTTTGGGATAGTGAACGGTCCAAATTCCAGACTGCTTATCAGGGCGATGGCAGCGGCTGGATTGCCGCGGACGTACCCTTTACCACGACCCGAGGCTGGAACGGCAATGAGCCCAACGATGGCGTGGACGATCGTGGATGGATGCTGAACTACACAATCCCCTTCACCAGCCTGGGGCTCGACGGCCCGCCTAAGCGGGGCACGGTCTGGGGCCTGGGACTGGCCGTTCACGATCGGGATTGTGCGGATGGCCCACCGTTGGCCGACCAAGTATGGCCGGAGACGGTGGACCCCGAGCGTCCTGTCACCTGGGGCGAGTTGCGGTTTGGAGCGCCGCCCGCGTACGTTCCTCCGCTCGCTATCGAAGAGGAAACGCTGACCTTGCGTCAAGGCTTGAATGGCACTGCTGTAATGGATGCTGATGTCGGTGGCGGCAGAGTTTGCGGTAGTTCCGCTTGGCCGGATTACTTCACCAACTGGGGTGAATTGAATTATGCTGGTGATGGGCGTATCAATATTCAGCACGTAGGTCAGATTAGCGAATGGCCGTGCTACTCCAAATATTACGTCATTTTTCCTCTTGACGGGATTCCAACTGACAAGGCTATTATATCCGCTACCTTGACGCTTTTCCAGTTTGGTAATGCGGGTGAAGGCTGGGAACCAGGGCCGAAGCCATCCTATATCGAAGCGCTCACCGTCGGTGAGGATTGGGAGGAGCGCGCCTTGACCTGGAACAATGCTCCCTTGGCCGTCGAAAACGTGACCGGAACCTGGATCGATCCCCTGGACGAATCACCGCCGTGGCCCGGTATTCCCCGGCACTGGGACGTCAGCGGCGCCGTCGCCGAGGCCTACGCGGCCGGCGAACCGCTCCGCCTCGCGCTCTACTCGCCCGATTGGCCGATGCACAGCGGCAAGTACTTCTACAGCTCGGACATCGGTGGCAACGGCGAGGGCCGCCCCACGCTGTCCATTACCTGGGGGCAGCCGGTCGCCACCTTGACAAAAGCCGCGTCCTCGGGAGCGGCTCCCGTTGGCGAATCCATCAGCTATACCCTGGGCATCGTCGGGTCCGGCGGCCCGTTGACCCTGACCGATACGCTGCCGGCTGAGCTGGGCGTTCCCGAGCAACTGAAGGTGGAGGGGGCGGGTGAGGTACCCGTCTATGACGCGCCGTCCCATCAGCTTACCTGGCGTGCCGCCCCGGCCGCAGGACAGCCGGTGACCATCACGTATCGTGCCTCTGTGCAGACGCACGAAACCCTCATCCTCACGAACGCTGCGGTGCTGCAGACCCAGGACGGGATCGCGCAGACTGTGGAAGTCGCATCCCTCGCCAACCCTCATCGCATTGTGCTGCCACTGATCCTGCGAACGCTCTAACATTTCATCGATTCTTGGATTCTACTGTCGTCACCCCTTAACACCACACAGAGCGTCGATCGTTACCTGTGACCGCGTTAGCTTACAGCATGATCGGTGTTCATCCGTGTGTATCCGTGAGCTCATCAGGTGTTCTTCGCGCTCTTCTATCTTTCTTCTCAGTACCTGCCACATCTTAGCAGCATTCTAAACCTTCCTTGACCCAAGGTTGACGTTCCTATCTTATAATGGAGGTAGGTGTAGAAGCGTAGACCCATACCCCGATCGTGCGAAGCGGTGGATCCATCGCGGATGCGGGCGGGGGGTACTGAGGGGAGTGTCATGCGTATCTGTTATGTCTTGCTGTCGCCTACCTTTGGCATGCACCAGTACACCGCTGACTTGGCAAATCGCCTGGCAGAGTTTGGACATGACGTGCATCTGGTCACGACGTCCGAGGCCCCACGCGACCGCTACACGTCCTCCGTCCAGGTGCACGCACCGATGGATGCGTCGGACACGGGATTCTCGATTGAGACGCTCCGGTTCGCCGGCTTGCGCGCGGCGCTGGAGGCGACCCTCGATCTCCATCCCGACGTGGTGCATTTTAGCGGTCCGCATGCGTGGAATCTGCCGTTAATGCGCCGGTTGAGGTCGGAGCACGTTCCCATTCTCCATACCCTTCACGATCTGGATCCCCATTCCGGCAGCGGGTACGGCGTCCTGCTTCGCGTTTGGAATCAGAACGTCATCCGCGTCGCGGATCACATTCTCGTTCACGGGCAGACATACTACCGGCGGATGCTGGACGATATGGAGGTTCCGCCTGATCGTGTAACGTCAACGCCTTTGCTGCACCTCTTTGTGGGCGGGAGCTGGTTAGGGGTCACGTCGGATCTCGCGGTGTCCGTCGAGTATCAGCCGTGGGCGCTCTTCTTCGGACGTCTGAAGGAGTACAAAGGCCTTGAGTATCTCTTCACCGCCTGCGAGATGATGGACGGGAGAGGGGAGTGCTCGAACCGGGTCGTCGTCGCCGGTCTCGGAGATCTGTCGAAGTTGTGGGCGGGCTCGCTGCCGGCTCGGTTGGAGGTGCATAACTACCTGATCCACGATGAGGAGGCGATGGACCTCTTCAGTCGGTGTGGGCTTCTCGTCTTACCCTACGTCGATGCCACGCAGTCTGCGCTCGTCGCGGCTGCTTACTACTTCCGCAAACCGGTCATTGTCACCCGCACCGGGGCGCTGCCGGAGTACGTCGAGGAGGGCGTCACCGGCTACGTCGTCGAGCCGGATCATCCGGCCTCACTGGCGCGCCAGTTGGAGGCGATGTTGGACGATCCGGAGAGGCTGGCCCGCATGGGCGAGGCCGGACGCGCGTGGTACGAGGCCCGCCGTGCGGAGGAGGAAGCGGCGTTGATTCAGGTGTATGCCCGGCTGGCTGAAGCACGGAGTACCGCCGGGAGTTCTGTTTTGATAGCGGCGTTGGAAGGAGATCATGACATCTGAAGGGATGGAACTCAAGCAGCGTGTCGAATGGCCCCTCCCTCAATCCTTACCACGAATACGTCTACATCTGACAGCCGGGGAACGGAAGTATTTGTTGCTGGGTGGGGATCTTGTGCTGGTCAATGGGGCGTTGCTCGCCACCGTGACGTTGTTGAACGGTTTCGCCTTGATGGAGACCTTGTCACTGGGATATGTGAAGTGGTTTGCGACCCTATCGTTCCTCTGGCTGGTGATAGGCACCGTGTTGGATATCTACAATTTGGCGCGTGCTGCGAGCACGACCACCATTATCGCCAGTGTCGGGAGCACGGCCATCCTGAGTACCGTCATCTATTTGGCGATTCCTTGGTTGACCCCGCCCATCCTTCGCCGGATCTACGCATTGGGGCTGGTGCTCTTGACGACCTTCGTGCTGGTCGGCTGGCGTGCCCTCTACGCGCGGGCTTTGGTTCAACCGGCTTTCCGCCAGCGCGGGCTCTTTGTAGGAAGTGCCGCGCCGGCGCTTGCTTTGGCCCACGTGATCCAAGAGGCTGGGCAGTTGCAGGACGCCAATCCATTTCGCGGGACCGGCTACGAGATCGTGGGCCGGGTCGCTGACGAATCCGCACCGGACATGGACAGTACCATCCCCCTGCTTGGGGATGCGCGCAGGTTAGTCCGTATCACTCGCCAGCACCGGGTGGATGAGATTATCCTCGCCTCTCAGCTCGAGGAAGGGCTCTCCACTGAGATGCAAGAGGTTCTTTTGGACTGTCAGGAATTGGGAGTTCCGATCAGCAGCTTGGCCGGTGTCTACGAACGTCTCACCGGGCGTTTGCCGGTTGAGGCGGCGCGCTACGACCTGCAGTTATTGCTCGGGCCGGCGGATAGTCCGGGTACCCGGTTGTACCAAGCGTCCAAGCGGATGATGGATATCTTGCTGGCTTTGATCGGATTGATAGGGTTGGGCTTGGCCCTCCCCTTTGTGGCGTTAGCCAATGCCTTGAAATCATCCGGTCCGCTTTTCTACCGCCAGGAGCGGTTGGGACGTGGGGGGCGTCCGTTTCCAGTCATCAAGCTGCGCTCGATGGTTCAGGACGCCGAGCGGCTCAGTGGGGCGGTCTGGTGCGGCGAGGACGATCCGAGGATCACACCTGTGGGCCGATTCCTGCGCAAATCACGCCTGGACGAGGTCCCGCAGTTGATTAACGTGCTGCGCGGTCAGATGAGCATGGTGGGCCCGCGCCCCGAGCGCCCGCACTTCGTGGGGGAGTTAGCGCACACGTTTCCCATCTACCGCGCCCGGCACGCTGTTAAGCCCGGGATTACGGGCTGGGCGCAGGTGCACCACGAGTACGGCGACTCCGTCGAGGACGCGCGGATCAAGCTGGAGTACGATCTCTTTTACGTCAAGCACGCCAACCTCTATCTCGATTTGCTGATCTTGCTCCATACGGTCCGTGTGGTTCTGGGGCTCAAAGGACGATAGGAATCGATGGCGCGCATCCTCTACTTGACTCAGGTGCTGCCCTATCCGCTGGACTCGGGTGCGAAGATCCGACAGTACCATATGTTGGGATACCTGGCGCAGGATCACGAGTTGACCCTCGTCTCTTTCACGCGTCCTGATGATCCCCCGGAGGCTGTCTCACATCTGGAGGCTATGTGTGACGCTGTTCACACGGTCGCGATACAGCGCTCGCTCTGGCGGAACGTCCGTGCCGGGATCAAGGGGCTCGCGACCGGGCTGCCGATGGTCATCGTGCGTGACGAAATGGAGGAGATGGTCGCAACTTTGAAGCGATTGACCCAGGAATCTCCGTATGACGTCGTGCACGCCGATCAGCTTTCGATGGCTGGGTATGGTCGGCTTGCGGCCCGGTTTTCGAATCTGCGCCCGCCGCGTACGCTGTTGGATGAACATAACGCTATCTATCTGCTCACTCAACGTATGGCAGAGACGGAGCCCAACTGGCTGCGGCGCCAGGTGATGCGACGCGAGGCCAGGGCCTTCGCGCGTTACGAGGCGGAGATGTGTCGCGCTTACGATGCGCTCCTCACTGTGATTCCGGAGGATCGCGAGCGTCTGTTGAAGCTGCTTCCCGCCGGGGAGTGGGAGGAGGTCGCCCGGAAGTTTACTGTGATTCCTATCTGTGTCGATCCAGCCGAGGTGTCCCCGGTCATTCACAGCGATGGACATCCTCCCACGATCCTCCACGTGGGCACGATGTTCTGGCCGCCCAACATCAATGGCGTGTTGTGGTTCGCGCGGGAGGTGCTGCCGATCATCCATAAGGACATACCGGATGCCCGCTTTGTCATTGTGGGCAAGAATCCGCCCGAAGAGGTGCAAGCTCTGGCCTCGGACCCGCGCGTGGAGGTCACGGGGTATGTGGTCGATCTCGATCCTTACTTGGCAGCCGCTGATGTCTTTGTCGTACCCTTGCACGCCGGCAGCGGGATGCGGGTGAAGATCTTGGATGCGTGGCTCTGGAGCTTGCCGGTCATCTCGACACCCATAGGTGCAGAGGGTATCGAGGTTGTCGAGGGAGAGAATATCCTGTTGGCCGGTGAACCGCAGGTTTTTGCTCGGGCAGCGATCCGTCTTCTGAGCGATAAGGGTTTCAATCGTGAGTTGCGAACCAACGGTCGTGCCTGGGTCGAGCGTCACTACAGTTGGCAGGAGGTCTATAAGAAGGTGGATCTCGTCTACGAGCGGCTGCTGAACGACGATCTATGAACAATACACTGGGACTTTATCTAAGCCGCCAGGCGAGCAGCCTGGGTCGGTATGCGCTGGAGCAGACGGTCGTCAGCCTCTGCGGGTGGGTGCCCACGATTGTGGGCATCGCCCTGCGTGCCGTCGCCTACCGCCTGATTATGCACCTCGATGGCCTGGTCGCCATCGAGGACGGCGTGCGGATCCGCTTTGCCGATCAGATCCATCTGGGCAAGGGCGTCTACATCGATCACGGTGTCTATCTCCACGCTTGCCCGGGCGGGATCGACGTTGGAGAGGAGACGCTGGTCATGCACAATGCGGAGTTGCACGTCTACAACTTCCGCGACCTGCCGCAGTCTAGGATCGTGATCGGCCGTGAGAGTTTGATCGGTGAATCGTGCGTGATTCGGGGAACGGGTGGCGTGACGATTGGGGATCGGGTCTTTCTCTCTCCGATGGTCCACATCTATTCGAACAACCACGTTTTCGCCGACCCGGACGTCTGCTTTGTGGATCAGGGCATCACGGCCGAGGGCGTGACTATTGAGGATGAGTGTTGGATCGGCGCCCAGGCGTTGATTCTCGATGGGGTGACCGTCGGTCGGCGGAGTGTGGTGGCTGCCGGTGCGGTTGTGAATCGGGACGTGCCTCCCTATAGCCTCGTGGGCGGCGTGCCGGCCCGGCTGATCCGTCGTGTTAAGGCGACGGAACGTGAGGTTGTGACGCACGAGCGGGTTCCGGTCTAAATGAGGTAGGTAGCGAGGAGGGATAGTGGCACCAATGAATACCTTATCGGTGGTGATCCCGGCGTACAATGAGGAAGAAGGCATCGCTCAGATCATTGAGCGGGTGTTACCCATTCGCCCGCAGTTGCAGGCGGTCGGGGTGGAGGATCTGGAGCTTATCGTGGTCGATGACGGCTCGCACGACCGCACGGCGGAGATTGCCGCGACCTATCCTGAGGTCCGCCTGCTCCGTCATACGGTCAATCAGGGATATGGTGCGGCGCTCAAGACCGGCTTCGGTCAGGCTCGTGGGAACCTGTTGGGGTTCCTGGATGCGGACGGCACCTATCCACCGGAGCGCTTCCCCGAACTCTGCCAAGTCGCCTTGACCGAACAGGCCGATTTGGTCATCGGTTCGAGGATGTCGGGGACCGACAGCGAGATGCCGTTGGTGCGTCGGGTGGGTAACGTGATCTTCGCCAATTTGGTGAGCTTGCTGGGCAATCATCGCGTCAACGACAGCTCCAGCGGGATGCGGATTATCCGGCGTGAAGCGCTCTCTCATCTCTATCCTCTTCCTGACGGCTTGAACTTCACCCCGGTGATGAGTACCCGCGCGCTCCACGAGGAGATCCATTGGCGCGAGGTGCCCATCCCCTACAAAGAGCGGCTTGGGCGCTCGAAGCTGAGTGTCGTCCGCGATGGCACCCGGTTTCTGCAGACCATCATCTGGACGGCGCTCTGCTATAATCCGGCCCGCATTCTGGGCGGCATCGGTCTGGGCCTTGGTACCGTGACCGCGGCGATTGCTACTGCGGTTGTGATCAGCCGCCTGTCCGGCATCCAGTCGCTGGGACCCTGGGGGGTCGCCGCTGTGTTTTTGGCCGGCCTCTCTGCGTTCCTGGGGGTTACGCTCTTTGCGTTGGGGGCAACCTTCAACTATCTGGTCTCGCTCTTTTAC
Source organism: Anaerolineae bacterium (assembly GCA_034437735.1). Taxonomy (GTDB): domain Bacteria; phylum Chloroflexota; class Anaerolineae; order B4-G1; family SLSP01; genus PWVB01. The sequence goes on along the minus strand of DAOTTS010000257.1, from coordinate 13,454 downwards.
GATTGCCCGATCCGTCAGGGGCTGTTTGGACGGCCGTTGTTCAAGCAGCCGTTGGAGCGGCATTTCGGATGGATGGGCATCTTGATCGTCTTCATTGGGATGACGACGGGGGTCGGCAGTCTCGGCTTTGCGATGGGAGGCTGGTCCATCGATCGTCTGTGGTTCTACCTGTTGGGTGCGGCGATGTCGCTGATTTTGGGCGTGCAGCTCACGGTCTTCTGGATCGTGATGCGGGTGCTGGAGGAGTTACGTGATCGCCCCGAGCGGATCGCCGCGGATCTTCAGGGCAAGGCGTGCCGGTTGTAACTGATGCGAGGATAAGGTAGTTCCAGAATTCAAACTATCCCAAGCCGGGTGCTTTTTCCTTGGAAAATCTGGGCGATTGGAACGATTTTTTTGGGAACGGCCTAACCGGTCGTTGGGTATACTACAGATACGGAGTGCTGAATGACGAAACCAGCGAAGTTTGTAGCGCGCAACGTCAATCCGCGGTTGGACGTGCCGAAAATTCCGGAGGTTAGCTTGCCGGAATCGGAAGATTGCTTTATGTTGGACGTGCTGTTCGTCAATCCGCCCTCGCCCAATCGCGATCCATACATACGGGATGTTCACCGGGTGGGCCGCAACAGCCGGGAGGGCACGATCTGGCCCCAGACGTCCCTGGCGCAGTTGGCCGCGATGTTCGATGATGCGACGTCGGTCCGCATCGTGGATTGTATCGCCGAGCAAATGACGTGGCCGCAGTTCGAGACGCTGCTGCTTGAATCCCGTCCTCGTTATTACGTGACGCAGGCCACGGCCCCCACGCTGACCAACGATATGCGGGGCGTCTTCCTGGCGAAGTCGTTGGGTGCAGCCACGATGGCGATCGGAACCCACGTGAGTCCGGCACCAGCCGAGACGCTCAAGGCCTTCCCGGCCCTGGATTTTGTGCTGCGGGGCGAACCCGAGGAGACGGTCCGTGAACTTGTTGACGAGCTCGAATCGATGCTGGCGGATGGTGAAGGGGACGACCCTGCTTCGGTGGCGTTCTGGAGTGATTCTCCAGACGCGTTGGCTGGGGTGAAAGGGATTGCCTATCGGCATAATGGACGGGTGATCGTCAATCCCGACCGGCCGTTTATTGAGGATCTCGATGCACTCCCCATTCCGCGTCACGAGCTGCTGCCCCTGAAGCGCTACAAGCTGCCCATTGTCGGCGACCGCTACACCTTTGTGGTGACCAGCCGTGGGTGCCCGGCCGGCTGCCGATTCTGCATCAAGCACGTGACCTATCAGAACACCTATCGCATCCGATCGCCCGAGCACATTATGAAGGAGATCCGCAAGCTCGTATCTCTGGGGACGAAGAATATCCATTTTGAGGCTGACCTTTTTACACTTAATCGCGAACAGGTCGTAGGGCTCTGTAACGCAATACTCGAGGAAGGGGTCGACATCCGGTGGACCTGTAACAGCCGCGTCGACTTCGTCGATCAGGAGCTGCTCAACCTGATGGCGAAGTCCGGATGCTGGATGATCGCCTGGGGCATCGAGTCCGGCGCTCCGGCGATCCTTCGCCGTGCGAATAAGGGCATCGATCCGGAGGGCGTGGATCGGGCGTTGCGGATGGCCAAGCAGGCTGGCATCCGCAACTACGGTTATTTCATCATCGGGCTGCCCGGCGAGACGGAGGAGACCATCGACCAGACCATCGCGTTCTCAAAGACGTTGCCATTGGACTTCGCGCTTTTCCACATTGCGGTCCCCTATCCCGGTACGCCGCTGTGGTTCGAGGCCTTGGAGGAGGGGTGGCTCCGCGTCAACCGTTGGGAGGACTTCGATATGTATAACGATTGTGTCCTTGAGTATCCCAATCTCAGCGCCGAACAGTTGCAGGCCGCAGCACGCCGGGCCGCACGGGAGTGGGCGCTGCGTCCGGGACCGATGTGGACGTTTATCAAGGAACTCCGGAACTTAAGCACGCTGCGCCAGTGGGTGCAGATCGGCGTGCGTCATCTTAGTTGGATTGTGGGACGTGCGTAGTACGGGGCTATCGTTGCTTGGGTTGAAGTCAGGATCCGTAGAATGAGCGACCAAATTCGTAAGCACAAGGGTGTGAGTCGTCGGGATAAGAGATCCGGCATGGATAGGTGGTTGGTCGGTATTCTCTTCCTCTCGGTTCTGTTGCGTGTCGCTTTGGCCCTATATTTGGGTGACATCGTCGACGCCCCGTCGCTGCTGACCGATCAGCGCTCTTATCACGGCCTGGGGGCTCGGCTGGTGGCTGGATATGGGTTCAGCTTTGATCGCGGCTGGTATCCGTTTACCCCTGCTGAGACCCCGACGGCCCATTGGTCGTTCCTCTACTCCCTCTTTGTCGCCGCCGTCTACAGTATTTTCGGGGTGCATCCGCTGGCTGCGCGCTTGGTTCAAGCTGTGGTGGGGGGCGCGTTGTTGCCGTGGATGGTGTTCAGACTGGCGCGACAGGTCTTTGCTGTTCGGTCGGGAGTCGGAGCCTCGGATTCGGAAGGGGCGGGCAAGGTTATTGGGCGCGTCTCCTATGTGGCTGCCGGGATTGCGGCCATCTACGGATATTTCGTGCTCTATGCAGCTACGTTGATGACGGAGACGTTCTACATCATCGCGCTTCTTTGGTCACTCGAGGTGGCGCTGGAGATTGTCTCACATCTTCAGGATGATCAGGATTTCCCCCCGAGGTTACGGGTAAAGGCCGGGTTGTCGTTGGGTGTGGCGGCCTTACTTCGACAGTCGGTTCTGCCTTGGGTTCCGGTTCTCTTCGTCTACATACTCTGGGTGGCCTGGCGGCATCACCTTTTAGTCTCAGCCGTGCGGGGACTGACTATCGTTGGAGGGCTCCTCCTTGTCTTTATTCTGCCCTGGACCTACCGGAACTATCGAGCTTACGGAACATTTCTGCTCCTGAACTCCAATACCGGCTATGCGATGTACTCAGCCCAGCATCCGATGCACGGCACCCAGTTTCGTGAGTTTGATGCCGCGCCTCTGCCGGACGATCTGATCTGGGGCAACGAAGCGGTGATGGATCGAGAGTTGATGCGTATGGGTATCCAATTCGTAGTTGACGAACCATTGCGTTATCTCCGGCTCACCCTGAGCCGCGTCAGAGCGTTCTTTGAGTTCTGGCCGACACCCGATACCACACTTCTTCACAATATCGGTCGGGTCGGTTCGTATGGACTCTTCTTACCTTTTATGGTCTACGGACTCATTGTGGCTTGCTCCGGCAGATCGAAGGTGACTTGGATGGAAGCTCGATACTCCGTGCTTGGTCCCTCCTTTATCCGGCGCAATGGTCTGCTTTTTCTCTTTATACCGGTTTACACGATGATGCATGTGTTTACGTGGGCGATGGTACGCTATCGTTTACCCATCGACGCGGTGATGTTGCCCTTTGCTGGCCTGGCGTTGCTCGAACTAGCCAAGCGCTTTCAGTCCGCGTTTTCAACCGATCGCCGATCGCATTGGGTCATTGCCTCTGTACTCAAGCCTGAAACACTGACACAACACAATGATGGGGAGGGCTAATGGCAATCGAGGATTATTGGAAGGTAGTTAGGAAATGGTGGTGGTTGATCCTGGCCTCGACGCTGGTTGCCACGGCGTCCAGCGCTTATTCGCTCTCCAAGGAGCCGCGCATCTATGAGGCCACGACGACGGTGATCGTGGGTCAGAGCCTTGAGAAGGCGAATCCCACCTACAGTGATTTTTCGATCGGGCAGCAACTGGCCCAGACCTACGTCAATATGGTAAGGAGGCAGCCGGTTCTCCAGGGGGCAGCGGAAGCTCTAGACCTTGGATTTGTGCCATGGGACGGGAACGTCTCGGCGAATATTGTGCCGGGGACGCAGCTTATGGAGATCCGCGTACGGGATACGTCCGCCGAGCGAGCCCGAGCACTGGCGGATGAGATCGCCCGGCAGTTGATCCTCCAGACCCCGAGCAATCCGAACGAAAATGATAGCAGGCGTACGTTTGTGGAGGAGCAGCTTCAAACGCTGGAGCGGAACATCGAGCTGACGGAGGAGGAGATCGCCGAGGAGCAAGCCAGACTGGATGCGGCCAACAGCGCGCGGGCGATTCAGCAGTATCAGACCAATATCGAGGCCCTCGAGCAGAAGCTGACGTCGTATCAGTCGAATTACGCAAATTTGCTGCAGACGAGTCAGGAAGCCACGAACTACATCTCCGTCATTGAGTCGGCGTCCCTACCCACGACGCCTATCAGCCCCAACGTGCCGGAAACGTTGATGTTGGCCGCGGCGATTGGTGCATCCCTTGCGGTGGGCGGCGCGCTGCTTATCGAGTTCATCGACGATACGCTCAAGACGCCGGATGAGGTGGAGAAGCTTACCGATCTGCCCGTATTAGCGACGATCGCCGATATGCAGAAGGGCAAGGGCGAAGGCAAATTGGTGACGGATCGCTATCCTCAATCCCCGATCACCGAGTCGTTTCGCGCCCTTCGCACGAGCCTGGATTACTACAGCGTGGACAATCCCATTAGGACGCTGGCGGTCGTCAGCGCCGGCCCAGCGGAGGGTAAGAGTTTGATCCTGGCGAATTTGGCCATTGTGATGGCCCAGGCCGGCCGGCGAGTGGCCATTGTCGACGCCGATATGCGGCGCCCGATGCAGCACAAGATCTTCGGCCTGGTGAACGATCACGGGTTGAGTGATGCGATCATAGCGACGGGGGCTGATCTATCGGTCTATAATCACGAACTCAGTGCGAATAAGCTGGCAATGAGAGAGGCAAATGCCTCCCGACTTGATCTGTCAGTGGGTCGGCAACCTATTGAGATGGGCACGTTGCATATTGTGACAACCGGTCCCTGTCCCCCCAACCCCGCGGATCTCATTGCCTCAAACCGAATGAAGGCTCTGATTGGAGAATTGCAGAAGCAGGCTGACGTTGTGCTCTTCGATACGCCCCCGGTGATGCTTGTGACCGATGCCATCGTCCTTTCCCGGTTGGTCGATGGCGTGTTGGTCCTCATCGACGCGGGACACACGAAGCGGTCAGCCGCACGGAAAGCTATCGAAAAACTCCATCAGGTGGATGCCAATTTGCTGGGCGTGGTCCTCAACCGTGTCTCTCGCCGGGGGGATTCCTACTATTCGTATTCATACTATCAGAGCCAGGAAAAGGGATAAGGCTCTAGATAGGCCGGACAAATTCATAACCCTTTTGATGAGATGCAGGTCGGTTTGCCGATCTGTACCGGAGGCCCGTATGAATGGATTTAGCGCTAATTATCTCGCGAATCTTACCTCCACACTCACGGATCGAGTGCTGGAGGCCGCCGGACGACGGGTTCGCGAGGCTTACGCCGGTACTGAGGAGGCTGGAGCCCTCAGTCGTTGTTTTGAGGCGGGGATCATCGCATTTCTCGCCAAAGCGTCGATTGATGCCCCGGAGGAGATGTCGCGGTTGTCAGGACTCTTCACCGCATTCTTCAGTGATCTCTTTACCGCTGTAGAGTTGAGTAAACTTCTGCGCGGTCGGGTGCCCGATCAGGAGGAGTTGAACTATCGCTTTGAGCAGGTCGGGTTCGATGCGAAGGCGCTGCCGGGCTTAGATTTTCGAATGGAGATGGCGACGTTCAGGGCTGCCTTCGTTGAGGCTGCATGTACCGAACCTCTCCTGCAGGCGTTGATGCAACCGGGAGATCTTGTGGAGCAGAACCAGTTGAAGCAGGATCTGTGGAGCGAAGCACGTATGTTGGTTGAAACGCTACGTGCGCAGAAAAGTAAACGGGTAGGGGTCTATGCCGGCCGGGTTACGGATGACGATACGTCCGATGGTATACGGGTAATCTATCAATGGGGCGAGCCCCCACCCCCGGAGGAGCCAATGATGTCACCTCAGAGCGCTTACCTCCATCATATTTATGAGACAGTGGGGCCTCTCTGTCTCACGGGCATTGATCATGGGATGTCGTGTGATCTGGAATCCCGCATTGATCTTCCTGCGCTCTATACGACGCTGCTTACATCGACGCCGGTTGAGTCCGATTCGGCGTCGGATAGCCGGGGTCTGCCGGATCCGGAAGCGGAGGTGCGTCATGCCTCCGCGCTCGCTCATCTGGATCGCTACAGCCGCTTGGTGTTGCTGGGTGATCCGGGTTCGGGGAAATCTACCTTTGTGAACTTTGTAGCACTCTGCCTGGCGGGGGAGGGGCTGCAGCGCAAGGACGCTAACTTGAAGCGGCTGACCGCACTAGTGCCGGTATCGGATGACGAAGAGCTGGTGTTTCAGCCGTGGTCGCATGGTCCCCTACTTCCATTGCCGGTTGTCCTGGGCGACTTCGCTGCACGAGGATTGCCGGAGCCAGAACAAGCAGGCACAGCTCAGCATCTGTGCAATTTTATCGATGCGGAGTTGATCTCGGCAGGTCTTGAGGACTCCATCCACCCCCTGTGGCGGCATTTGCAGGACGAAGGTGGGGTGCTCTTACTCGACGGTTTGGATGAAGTGCCGGCGACCGGTATCCAGGGGGGGCAGATCAAACAGGCGGTGGAGGACTTCGCGGTGACCTTTCCTGGGTGCCGGATCTTGGTCACGAGCCGCCCTGCCGCGTACCGCAAGCAGAATTGGCGCTTTGAGGGTTTCAGAGAGGCTGTCTTGGCGCCCTTTGAATATGCACAAATCTGTCACCTCATCGATCGCTGGTATATGTATATAGGCCATATCCAGTCTATGAATCGCGAGACGATTTACCGGCGTGCCAAACTGCTGAAACGTGTCATTTTAAGCAGTGATCGCTTACGCGGTTTTGCTCAACGCCCGTTGCTATTGACGTTGATGACCTTACTGGATATCTGGCGAGGGGGTAGCTTGCCGGAGAAGCGTGAAAAGCTCTATGCGGAGGCTGTTGACCTGCTTTTGGATTGTTGGGAGGACCAGCGCGTGGTCCATAAAAATGCAGGCCAGATTGCGCTGGTTTTCCCCAGCTTGGTCGAGTGGCTCAAGGTGCAGGAAAAGGCTGAGATGCGCTCTTCGCTCAATCAGCTTGCCTATGAAGCGCATGCCGGCCAAGCCGCGCGTGTGCGAGGGGCCGACATACCCGGCGGAAAATTGATCGACAGACTGATGGCCATCAGTCAAAACCCTGAGGTTGAGCCACAGCGGTTGGTGGATTACTTAAGTCGGCGCGCAGGGTTGTTGATCCCGCGCGGGATGGATCGCTATGCTTTTCCTCATCGTGTCTTTCAGGAGTATCTGGCAGCATGTTATCTGACCGATTCCGGTTATCCGGACCGAGTGGCAGATTTGGCGCGCAAGGATCCGGATCATTGGGGGGAGGTAGCGCTGCTGGCCGGTGCGAAATCGGCGAGTGGCAGTGGGTTTGCGTTGTGGGCGCTGGTGAATGCGCTGTGTGACCGGGATCTAGCCGACAATGACCTGCAAAGCGAGCGGGACGGCTGGGGGGCTTGGTTGGCAGGCCAGATTCTGGTGGAGAACGCGGATTTGACCCACGTGAGCGATCACAATTATGAAAACGTTGCTCGGGTGCAGAAGCATCTCGTGCGGGTTTTGAGTGCAGGTACGTTGCCCGCGGTGGAACGTGTTGGAGCGGGTCGAATCTTGGCAAAATTGGGCGATCTGAGGCCGGGCGTATGCCTGCACGACGATGGGATCCCGGATATCTCCTGGTGCGAGGTGCCGGCTGGCCCCTTCTTGATGGGCAGTGTCGCCGAGGATATTTTGGCCTATGCGGATGAGAAACCCCAGCACACTTATGCGATTGCGACCCCGTATGCGATCGGCCGGTATCCAATTACGAATGCGCAATTTTCGGCGTTCGTCGAGGCCGGTGGATATCATAAGGAGAAGTATTGGTTACAACGGGGGTGGACGTGGCGTGGGAGTGAAGAGATTGGGGGACCTTCGGATTTCGGGATGCCTTGGAATCTGCCTAACCATCCCCAGGTCGGCGTGAGCTGGTATGAAGCGATGGCCTTCTGCTGCTGGTTGACCGACCGCTTGCGGGAACGTGGCGATCTCACGGGGGACCAGGAGATCACCCTGCCCACCGAACCTCAGTGGGAGAAGGCGGCTCGGGGCAAGGATGGCCGCCGCTACGCCTGGGGGCCGGATCCCGATCCGAATCGTGCCAACTATAGCGATCTTGGGGGCGATACGACCAGTGCTGTGGGGTGTTTCCCCGGTGGCGTCAGTCCCTACGGCTTGGCGGACGTGAACGGCAACGTATGGGAGTGGACGCGTAGTTTGTGGGGTAAGGATTGGGACGATCCGGAGTTCGTCTATCCTTATGACCCTCAGGATCAGCGTGAGGATGTGAGCGTGAGTGATGAGATCCCCAGGATCCTGCGCGGTGGGGCATTCTATAACGAGCCTCGATTTATCCGCTGCGCCCATCGACTCAGGGACATTCCATTGATCCGAATGCAGAGCTATGGCTTCCGGGTCGTGATCGTTCCCTCGTCTTGAAGTCTCTCTGAGGGGCCGTGATTGCGTGAGCGCCTGCCCGGCGGCGTAGTTTGCATACCCCGATTTTCCATTCATGATTTCAATCCTCGATGATGTTACCCAGTAACAGGCTTTTGACCTCCTGGTTACTTGATCGTGCCCGCAATTCCTGCTATAGTGCGACCTTGTAAGAAGCCCGGACGAGTTCTTCCCTTATCTGACAATGGATAATCAGAGGACGCGATGACCAAAAACTACAAAGTCCGTATTTCAGGGTTGGTAAAGGCCGCGCGGTTGGCGCGGGAGCAATTGGCCGTAGGGATTCCGCGTGAAGAGATGGCGGAGTTTCGCAGCTGGGTGCGCCGGATCGTAGCAAAGATCGAGAGGATCTGCCGGGAGTATCGTGCGACGCCGGAGGATCTGCCGGCCCCATCGCGCCGTGCCTACCACTTCTTCAAGGATATCGATTTGGATGACCTCCCCGAGCGTGAAGGCCCCGCCCCGCAGGCCGTTCAAACCGTTCGAGTCTCGGGCATTGTGGCGATACAGAATTATTTCAACGCGCGGATCGATCAATGGGCCGCGTCGGAGTCCGAGACGCCCACCGAGGAGGACCCTGAGGTCCATGCACTGCTCGATCTGTTGGTGGCCCGTACCGGTGAAATCGAGCGCCTGGCGGAGGAACAGGGGGGGACGCCGGGGAATCTTCCCACGCGCTCCCGGCGGGCTTACCAGTGGCTCAAGTTTTTGAGCGACCCGGCGACGCTTGTGACCCATATGAAGACCGTGCGCGCGCTTCGGGAGGCATTGCAGATTCCGGATCTTCGCAAGCACGCCGACCGCCGTATCCGTCATGCGCCGGTTGAGGTTCATCTGGGGTATATGTCGTATCTCTTCAAGGCCGGGATGACCGACGGGGTTTTGCAGGTCAAGATCCATGAGGGATTTATGAGCGCGCCCCCGGAGGTGGTGAAGGCGTTGGCGTGCGTGCTGCTATCGTGCAATAAAGCGGTCAATCGGAAGTCTGTCGATGCCTACGCGGCTGGCGAGGATTTTATGGACGTGGTCACGGCGCTGGAGTTGACGACGGCCGATGCCGAGGACTTCACCCAGGGGCGCCATTTCGATCTTGAGACGGTCTTCGATCGGGTCAACGCCACGTACTTCGATGGGGAGATCGAGCGTCCCCGGTTGACGTGGAACGCGCGGATCACCCGGGCCAAGATGGGGCATTACGACTTTTTCCGCGACACCGTGATGCTCAGCGTGACCCTCGACGCCCCCGAGGTGCCGGACTTCGTCATTGATTTTGTGATGTATCACGAACTGCTGCACAAGGTCATGGGAGCGAAGGTCGTCAACGGGCGGCGGTATGCCCATACGCCGGCGTTCCGCGAGGCGGAGCGGACGTTCCCCCGTTATGAAGAAGCGGAGGCCTTTCTCAAGGCCACCGCTCGTGAGATATGAGGTAGGTTTAGGATTCAAATTACCCCAAACAGGTCATACATTTCTCCCCTCCCTCACCTTGCGGTCGTCATTCTACGACCGTCATTCTACGACCGTCATCCTGAGTGAAACGAAGGATCGCGAACAAGTCACCGTCGGATGCACCATAACCGTCGGCGTAAGAGCCCTTTTCGTGCTTGCAAGGTGTGCGCAAGCACCGGTTTCACCCCGAAAATTCCGCCCGCACTGACGCTATGATACGTCCGAAAACGTGCCGGGTCAAGCTTGACAACCTTTCTCCTATTATTATACTGTATACAGGATTCAACATTCAGCATGCAAAGTGTCGCTGGGTCAACCCGATGGCTGGATGTCATGCGTTTCACTTACGCTACCCGTTAGGTGGGGGCGCGCAAAGGAGTCTCAACGTGACCGAACCTCAGCACGAACCTCGAGGTATCCCCTTGGATGCAGGACCCGAATCGACCCTGTTGAGTTGGAATGGAACCACCCCCGAATCTCCGGACAGGACCCGTCTCGTCTATCTTAAGTTGACGGGCCCGGTAGGCGAGCGGACCCGCACGGTGCCCGGTGAGCTGTGGGTCTGCGATTTCGATCTGATGGGCCACAGAAAGGTCTTCGACGTACCGATGACGTGCGCGGGCTTCCCTCATAACGGTGCCATGGCCTCCTGGATCGACGACCGTCGCGTGGTCTTCCGCCAGTTGGCGCCCTCAGGGCCGAAGATCTACGTGCTGGACGTGGACAGTGGCGAGGTCTGCGTCCCGCCCATCGTTGGGAATCTTGGGCACTATGCGGCCCATGGCAAGGTGCCGTTTGGGATCTATCCGGCGGAGGTGGGCCGAAACCCCGCGTACCCCAGCATTGACGGGGAGGGCCTGTACCAACTCGATACGGACGCCGGCACGGTGGAACGTGTCATCGCCACGGAGGCCATCATCGCCTTTGCGCGGGAGCAAGGATTCACCCCGACCGAGAAGACCCACCGGCTGGCCCACGAGATGCTCAATCCCGCTGCGACCAAGATGATGATCCGGTTGAATCTCGAGGAGTGCCTGACCCTCTTTGCCATCGACCTGGGGAGCGGCGAGAAGACGCTCTTCCCGTACAAACCGCTCCACCAGCTCTGGTACGACGATGAGACCTACGTAGGGGTGGCGGGCGCCTCCTCCGATCCCGGCGACAAGCGGGAGATCGCCCGCTGGCAGCCGGACGGCACCCGTTTGGAGACCCTGGTGAGTTCGGACGACGGGTCGGGCATCGGCAACCACATCGATATCTCGCCGGATAGGCGCTGGTTTGTGACCGATTCGATCTACCATTCGGATCCGGTCACCGTCGACCTCTACCGGCGGGGGCGCGGCAATCCGGTGGCGACGCTGGATCGTCACAGCCTGACGCGCCCGGTGTGGGGCCTTCGCGCGCATGCCAACCCTGTCTTCTCCTGGGATGGGCGGCGGGTCTATTTTGTCCAGGCGTTTGGTGAGATGCGGGTCCGTGCCGTTGTCGTCGATCTATCTTCGTATCGTGACTGAGGTTTCGGCGCCGGTTCGCCCACCGCGACCGGTCCGGAGGCCGCACGCAAGATCCTGGGTCACCGCTGTTCGCTAACGAAAGGAAAGAAGCTTTCATGCCATCCAATAAACCGCGTAAACCGAATATCCTCTTCATCGAGAGTGACAGTATGGACGGGCGGACGATGGGATGTATGGATCATCCTGCCGCCTACACCCCGAATATGGACCGATTGGCCGAACGCGGGGTGCTCTTCACGAACACCTACTGCAACTCGCCACAGTGCTGCCCCTCCCGGGCGAGTATGTGGAGCGGGCAGTACGTCCATCAGGTTGAGGCCTGGAACAATTACAAGGGCATCGATCCGAGCGACCCCACCTGGCGCACGCATCTGGATGACGCCGGGTACACGACCCAGACGTTCGGCAAGACCGACTACGTCTCCGGACATCACTCGATGGGTGCTCGTGTGACCGCCTGGACGGCCTCGGCCGACATCAAGGTGCCCAAACGGGTGCCCGCGCGCCCTCACGCCCAGATTACCGACGAGCGGACCGGAGGGCGCCGCCGGGATTGGCAGACGGTGGATGAGTCGCTGGCGTGGCTCGATGCCCACGCTCACGATGCGCAGCCGTTTATGCTCTACAGCGGCCTGAATCTGCCCCATCCCCCCTTTACGGTCGGCGAGGCGTGGCTCGATCTCATCGATCCCGATACCATCACCCTGCCGCCTTACGAGGGGGACCTCCATCCCGTGATGGACTTCATGCGGATGCGCAAGGGGTGCCTCGGGGACTTCTCGGAGCGAGAGATCCGATTGATACGACGGGTGTACGCCGCGATGGTCGCTGAGCTCGACGCCATGGTCGGGAAGCTTGCGGACAAGATTGAGGCCCTGAATCTGTGGGACTCGACGTACGTCATCTACCTCAGCGATCACGGTGAGATGGCCATGGAGCACCGGCAGCACTTGAAGAACAGCCTCTACGAGCCCTCCGCCCGGGTTCCGATGATGATCGCCGGGCCAGGGGTGGAGCGGGGCGCGCGGGTCGACGACCTGGTCTCCCTGATCGACGTCTATCCCACGTTGATGGATATGGCAGACATTGCACCGCCGGATGGACTCGAAGGCGTCTCCCTGATGCCGGAGCTGCACGGTGCGCGCGCACCCGAGCGCCCGGACTATGTCTTCAGCGAGTATCACAGCAACTTCCAGAACACCAGCAGTTTCATGCTGCGCCGGGGTGATTGGAAGTACGTCGCCTATGACGGCTACAACTCGCAACTGTTCGATCTGGCGAACGATCCGTTCGAGATGGAAAACCTCGTTGAGGCCCAATCCGATCGCGCGGAGCAGATGGATGCGGACCTGCGGGAAATCGTCGATTACCCGGCGATCGCGGATCGAGTCCGCGATTATAACAAGGCCAGTTTTATCGCGTGGCGCGAACAGATGCCCTCGGCGGAGTATGAGGCCACGATGTCCGACTTCTTTGCGGGCTGGGGGCCGGCTTTGAAGGGCGATCTTGAAGCGTGGCTCAACGAAGGCTGATGGGGACGACACGGGGAGGATGCACAATGACCGGCAAGGAACGCAGGGGCAGCGAGCGGGTCGCGTTCAGCGATGCCGTGACCGGGCGGACCATCTGGCGTCTGACCCACAGCGAGATGGAGGACAAACACACCTATTACGATATCTCTCCTTGGAGTGCCGATCAGCGGTATCTCGCCTTCTCGTCGGGAGATCCGCACTACCTGTCCATTCAGCACCGTGATAACCTGGCGGCGTGTGGGGGCGAGATCTTCGTCATGGATACGGAGGACGATTACGCGATCTTCAGGGTCGCCGGGGGCGCGTTCTTCACCACCCATAACGGCGCCCATACCATGTGGCACCCCACGGCGCTCAAGCTCTACTACTGGTACCGCGCGCCTGACCGGATCGGGGTCGTGGATCTGGAAACCGGCGAGTTTGCGCGGGAGATGAGCGGCGGGATCCGGCAGATGAGCCCGGA
>DAOTTS010000256.1:0-5022 GCA_034437735.1 Anaerolineae bacterium | reverse complement strand
GGCACGCGCGGCGCTTTCGAGGATATGGTGATGGGCGACGCAGCAATCAGTGACGGGGCGATCTTCCAGGACTCCAACGGTAAGGTGCGCACCGCGGTATCCAGCACGCCGAACGCCATTGGGTTCCTCTCCTTCGGCTACTTGGACGAGAGCGTGCTGACTATGTACGTCGAGGGTGTGGAGCCGACGGTCGAGAACGCGTTGAACGGTTCGTACCCCGTCGTGCGCCCCCTGAATATGGTCACCTTGGGCGAGCCTACCGCTCTGGCCGAGGCCTTCCTGGACTGGATTATGAGCGCTGAGGGACAGGTGATCGTGGAGGATGAGGGTTATATCCCGGCCAACTAGTGTCTCCGACTTAAGGGTGGGGGATAGTCTTCTCAGATAATCCCATCTCTGTAAAAAGTAGAATTGCGCAACGGCTGAGGAGGGTCCTGAGCCCTCCTCAGCCCGGTTTGATGACTCTTTGTGTGCAGATGGAGTTTGCGAACGTGTGAGGAGGCGGAATGAGAGTTGCTGATGTGGTTGATCGTCTTGTGCGTTACCTCCTTTTGGTCAGCGCGCTGCTTTCGGTTTTTATCGTTATTCTTATTGCCGTGTTTACGCTGGTCGAGTCCCGGGATGCATTTAGCCGGATTGGGGTTCTCGATTTTATCTTAGGAGCAAAATGGCATCCGATTCCCGACGACTTTGAGGCCAGTTATTACGGTATCCTGGGGATGATCGTCGCTTCTGTCCTTGTGACGTTTGGCGCGATTGTATTGGGTGTCCCCTTAGGCGTCGGATGTGCTATATTCCTGGCTGAAATTGCGCCCGATAACGTGAGAAATCTGGTGCGACCGGCGGTTGAGCTTCTCGCCGGCATCCCCTCTGTGATTTACGGTCTGGTTGGAATGGTCTGGCTGGTCCCTTTGGTCCGCGAGGCGCTCTCCATTCCCGGCAATCAGGGATTTGGCTTTTTGGCTTCCTCGATTGTGCTGGCTGTCATGATTCTGCCCACCATCATTAACATTGCCGAGGACGCCATCCGTGCGGTTCCCGACGAGTTTCGGGAGGGGTCATTGGCCCTGGGCAGCACAAAGTGGCAGACGATCGTGAAGGTCATCATTCCCTCGGCCCGGTCAGGCATTGTGGCGGCGATCATTCTTGGCATCGGGCGTGCGTTAGGAGAGACGATGGCTATGGTTATGGTGATCGGAAACTCCACGGAGTTCCCGGCCCCACTCACAAACAATCCTTTGACCATTTTCTTGAGCCGGGGGCGTACCCTCACGGGTAACGTGGTGATGGGCATTAACTACGCGGCGGGCACCCATCGAAGTGCGCTTTTCGCGACCGGTGTGGTCCTTTTTGTGATGATTATGCTGGTCAACAGCCTGGCCCGCGTTGTGATCAGCAGGTGGTCGCCGGGTGAGTAGTAGCTGCGAAGGAAGGGAAGATTCATGAATGCAACGCGTGATATTGCGGTGGAGGAGATCCAGGCCAAGGATGAGACCCACGCTTTTTTAGAGCGGCGGCGCCTGATTGAGAAAACCGCCTTCGGCGTACTGTGGCTGATGGCGGGGTTTGTGGTCGTCGTGCTTTTCTTCGTTATTTTTTACCTGCTCATTCAGGGGGGCAAGTTCTTTATCGGTCCGGAAAACTTGACGGACGATGCCGTTGTCCTCGAATCGAACCTGGAGGTCCGGTCTGACGTCGCGTCTACGCCGGGGGCCGTCGGATATCTACCCTTCAGTATTCTTAACGATGACGTGAAAGCCGTGAGCCTAGAGGGTGTCGAACCCACCGCCGAAAACGTCAAAAGCGGCAGCTATTTGGTTGCCACACCGCTCTATATGGTGAGCAACGAAGGTCGCGGACCGGCGGCCCAGGCCTGGCTGAACTTCGTAACGAGTCAGGAAGCTCAGGCGATCCTCTCGGAGATGGGGTTCGTGCCCATCCAGAACGCGCTGCCTTTCAATCCTATGCCCGCGACGCTTACCGGTGAACTGACCATTGCCGGGTCCACCGCGATGGCGCCGTTGGCGGATGCTCTGGCGGATGCGTTTGGGGCGTACTATTCCGATCTCAATATCACCATCGAAGGTGGCGGGTCGTCCAATGGTATCCGGAATGCAGCGAAGGATCGCATCGACGTGGGATTGACCTCGCGTCATGTCAAAGATTATGAGCTGAACCGGTATGAGGCACTTGAGGTCTTTGAGGTTGCTGACGACGGGATTGCGATTGTCGTCCACCCGGATGTACCGATCGACAACGTCTCCTATAATCAGGCGCGGGGCCTCTTCTCGGGCAGTATCGCGACCTGGGAGGATGCAGGCGCGGGGAATGGACCGGTGACTGTGGTCTCCAGGGACACGACCGCTGGGTTGTGGGAGAGTTTACGCGCCCAGGTTATGAGTAAGGATCATCTGATCGAGTATGGTTTCGAATCCGGGGACTACCGTCTGGTCGCGCAGAGTGTGGGGGCCAGTCTGAAGTTTGTCGGTCGCTTTTTAGTGACCAAGCCCCGTCCGGGGATGGGAGGGAAGGGCGGGATCTCCACGACGGTTGTGACGACCGTCTATATGGTCGCGCTGACGCTCACAATCGCGACCCCCCTGGGTGTGGGCGCAGCCATCTACCTGGTGGAGTATGCGGGTGAGATGGGAAGCCAGAGCAAGATTCTGCATCAAATTGTGAGTGTGATTCGCTTTGCCGTGGAGACATTAGCCGGGGTGCCCTCGATCATCTACGGGCTTTTTGGATTTGCCCTCTTCGTCACGGTTATGAAGCTGGGTCTCTCGATGATCTCGGGGGCCTTGGCAGGGGCCTGCCTGATCCTACCCACGATCATCCGGACGACGGAGGAAGCGCTCCTGACCGTGCCGCGCTCCTATCGCGAAGGAAGCCTGGCATTGGGCTCGACCAAGTGGCAGACCAACTGGCGGGTCGTCCTCCCGACCGCGATCCCCGGCATTGTGACCGGCATTATTTTGGGTGTTGGGCGTGTCGTGAGTGAGACCGCCGTCTTTTACGTGACGTTGGGCGGCAGCATCAACTTGCCGAGTTCGGTGATGGATCAGGGGCGCACCATGGTGCTCCATCTTTACTCGCTGATGATGGATGCGAATGCACCCGATCCTGCGATGGGAACGGCCCTGGTGATCATCGTCGTCATTGTGGCGCTTAACCTGGCGATCAACTACTTATCGAGCCGTCTCTCCCGGAGCATGCAGGGTGGTGAATAATAGGCGGATGGATGCGAGCCGGGGGGATGTTGGGCGGATCAACCGACCACCCCCATTGAACCTATGGATGATTTACGTTTCGGAGGGAAACAGGTATGACAGCAGATGAGATCAAGCTTGAGGTTCGGAACTACGATATGTACTATGGGGATTTCAAAGCCCTGGAGGATATCAGTGTTCAGATTCCCGCACGTCAGGTGACCGCGATTATCGGCCCGTCAGGGTGTGGCAAGAGCACGTTCCTCCGTACGCTTAATCGTATGAACGACCTCATCCCTGAGGCCCATGCTGATGGGGAGGTCTTGATGGATAAGCAGGATATCTTCACGATGGACGTCGCAAGTTTGCGGCGACGTGTGGGCATGGTTTTTCAGCGCCCCAATCCTTTCCCGAAGTCCATCTTCGACAACGTCGCCTATGGACCGAGGGTCAACGGATTGAAGGATCGCAACAGGCTCAACAAACTCGTCGAACGGAGCCTGCGCGGTGCGGCCTTGTGGGATGAGGTCAAGGACGATCTGGGGAAGTCCGGATTAGCGCTTTCCGGTGGGCAGCAGCAGCGCCTGTGCATCGCACGGGCCCTGGCGGTGGAGCCAGAGGTGATCCTGATGGACGAGCCTGCGTCCGCGCTCGATCCGATCGCGACGTTGAAGATTGAGGAGTTGATCCGATCCCTGAAGGAAGACTACACGATCGTCATCGTGACTCACAATATGCAGCAGGCTGCGCGTGTTTCGGATTTCACGGCTTTCTTCTATACCGATCAGAGTCGGTGCGGGCAGCTGGTGGAATTCGACGTAACCAAGAAGATCTTCACCAACCCTGAGGATCAGCGGACGGAGGATTACATCACCGGTCGGTTTGGCTAGACGAGTGTTGCAGGGATAGGATGGCGACGAATATGCGATCGACGTTTCATCGGGAGCTGGAGAAGCTGCAGGATCAGGTTCTGATTCTCGGCAGCCTGGTTGGTGACGCACTCGTCAGCTCCGTGATGTTTCTCAAAAAGCGGGACTTCGCGGGGTCGAGGCGTCTAGTTGAACGGGATCGGGAGATCAACGAGAAACGCTTCGATATCGAGCAGCAGGCCCTGGCCCTTATCGCACTTCACCAGCCCGTGGCCCGGGATCTGCGGACGCTGGGCGCGATCCTGGAGGTGGCGACCGAACTCGAGCGCATCGGGGATTACGCCAAGGGGATCGGCAAAATCAACGTCATGATCGGGGATCAGCCGCTGATCAAGCCCCTGGTCGATTTGCCCCTGATGGCGGAGCGGGCATGCTCGATGCTGCAACACGCGCTTCAGGCGTTTGTGAGCCGAGACCTTGATGAAGCACGGGCAATTCCGGCGCGGGACGATGAGGTTGATGCGCTCTATAATCAGGTCTATCGGGAACTGCTCACCTTTATTATGTCGGACCCCGGTACGATCGAGCAGGCGAATTACCTACTATGGGCCGCGCATAACCTTGAGCGGGCCGCCGACCGCACGATCAACATCTGTGAGCGGGTGGTCTTTACGGTGACGGGGGATATGCGGGAGTTAGCATAGGGACAGGTTGGCTCGTCGATTGCATAGCAGGACGCGCGTGTCGCTTCTGGGGGGAGCGCACGCGCTTTTTGGTGCTGGATGCGTCGAGGACGTCGTCGATTGCCTGAGGACCCCGATTTGTGCTGCGGATGCGATGCGCTAGACTTAGAGGAACGCTAACGGGTGGGGTTTTTCTCAAACTCACCCTCAATCAGTCACAGGAGGGTATGCACCATGGAGCGCAAATTCCAAGCGATCGAG
>DAOTTS010000255.1:0-8101 GCA_034437735.1 Anaerolineae bacterium | reverse complement strand
CAGTTCTGGCCCAGGGCGCCGGACCCGGTCATCACGCCGGCGACGTCGAGAGTCACGTAGAAGACGTCGTCGGTCCAGGGATCGGGCGCGGGGTCCACGTCGCCGAGATTCCAGGTGATGACGCCACTGCCCACGATGGGGGTGACGCCGCTGGTATCGCCGGCCCACGTCGCCCCCGAGGGGAGCGTATCGACGATCTGGACGTCCTCCGCAACGCCGTTCCCGTTGTTCCGGTAGTGGATGCCGTAGACGACAACGCCGCCGGGCCGGGCGTAGCCGTTGGTGTTCTGCTTCCACACCCCGACCTCAGCCGCGGGAAGAATGAAGGAATACTGGGTTTCGTGGTTGTGAGCATCAGGCACGTGGACGTTGAAGGCATCCCCATACTCGATGTCCCACCCCCGGGCTCTGAAATCGATCGTGTAGTCGCCGTTGGCGTCCACAGGGATATTGTTGACGCCGATCCAATCACCCCAAAGATGCTGAGCGTTGGCGTACAACATCTTATTCGGTGGTGCGGTCCCGGTCACGACGTCATTGACCGGATCGACGTTGGCGGTGACGGAGACGACGACCGTGTCATCAACCTTATCATCGCCAAAATCGACGGTCACCGTGGATCCGACCTGAAGCGTGCCGTCGGGCAGGGGCAGGTTGAAGCGTGTCGGATCACAGTCCTGGCAGGCGCCGGCCTGAGTCGTGCCGGTGGCGACGACGCTGCCGCCCGGCGCGGTGACCGTGACAGCGACGGTGTTACCGGGCGCTACATAGTTGCCCCAGACGTCGTTGGCGCCCGATTCGTCGTAGTGTGCGACGATCTGCGGCCAACTGAAGTTCCGGCAGACGTGATTGCCGTTGGCGTCGGCGGTGCAGAGGCGAACGTACTCGCCCCAGGTGAGTTCATCATCACCATGGTTGACCTGCAACTCGCCCACCGCAACCTTGAAGGCGCCGCTTTCGTCCACCGGCACGAACCCAAAGTCCTGGTTGTTGTTGACGCTCAGGTTGATCAAGGTGTTGGCAGGCGCGGACCCGGTGATCCAATCGTTAACGGCATCGAAATCGGCGGATAGCTCGGGGATCTCGACGGTCTGGTTGAAGCCGGCTGCCGTCTCCACCACGAGGCGGTCGCCCGCCTCGATCTCCGCGCCGGCGTTCCAGAAGCTCTGGAAGCCGATGTTGCCGTCCGGCTCCCCCGAGGTCCCCGTCACCTGGGCCTTGAAGGTCCCGGAACCGTCCTGGAGCGTCAGCGTATACGCGACACCCGGAGGGGTAAACGAGCCGAGGGTGCCGTTGTAATCGGGCCAGACGCGGACGTAGTCAACCACCGCATCCATGCGCTCGACGTTCCCCTCGGTGTTGTAGTGGCGGACGACGTAATCTATGGCATTCCGCACGTCGATGCCGGGCAGCGCGGCGGTGAACGGGCTGTTGGCCGTGACGCTCATGGCGAACGATCCGGCGACCGGGAAGAGCGGCACGTCGGACCAGCCATCCCACTGATAGCCCGAGACCTGTACCTGGGCGCTGGGCAGCTCGACGGAGCCGGTGAAGCGGTCGTTGGCGGTGTCGGCCTGGACGGTCATGGTCTGCACGTCGACGACGCCAACCCAGCCGTACCCCTCGGTCTCGACGGTGACGGTGTCACCCGGTCTGATATCGGCGGGCAGGCCATCGTTCTGATCGAAGTAGTAGTTGCCGTACCAGCCGGCCCCCTTGTCGTACGTAAAGGTCGCGTCGCTGACAGCGCTGTAATAGGTCAAGGTGACCGGTTGGCCGACGGCCAACGGACCCGGAGGCGCCGGGACGATGCCCGACACACTATTATAGGTCTGATTGACCTCGATCGAACCCTGGGCGGGCGCCCAGAGGTTGAGGTCGTCGCCCTCGGCGTCGGCGACGCACACGCCGGCCCACTGGGCGGGAAGGACATCACCCAGGGATCCCAGCTCAACGGTGAACGCCCCACTGGCGTCGGCCGTCGTCTCGGTGGAGTGCAACTTCCATCCCAGCGGCGTCAACAAAGTGAACTTAACGGCCACATCCGCGTTAGGCGTCGTGTGCCCACTGAGGCGATCCGCATCTGCATCGAGTGTCTGGCTGAGCGCCTCAACGGTCCGACTGAGCACGGTACCATCCTCCACTTCCAGGACGACGATGTCATCCTGTTGGATGGTCAGAGGGGTCTCTGGCGAGTTGTTGAATTGGTAGCGTCCATTGCGCGCGTCGGTTCGCGCGGCATACCGGTCGCGCACGGAGATGCCGTCGGAGAGATAGACAGTGGCAGTGACCATAACATCCGGCGTAGTAAAGCCGACAATGCCATTGAAAGGCATCGGCTGGACAATCAAACGCTGGGCATAGAGCATCTGGTGGATTTCGGTGTCGCCGTCGACGTACGCGACGACGGCGCGGTCGTCGGCGACAAAATTCCAAATCGCCGAGAGATCGGCGCTGAAATTGCCGCTGCCGTCGGTGGACGCAGTCTGACTGATGGCGGTGCGATCCGGCTCCTCAAAGCCGGGATAGATCGTGACGGTGCCAGCGTTCAAGCCGCTCACGGTACCGGTGACGGTCTCGTCCAGGACGTCGATGCTGCCGGTGATCGCCCGCAGCGTCAGACTGTCCCGGAGCATACCGTCCTCATAGATCGCCACGACGTCCCCACCCCCAAGATCGGGCCGGTCGCCGTTGGCGTCGTAGAGCGTGGTCCAGAAGAAGCCGACGCCGTCGGCGAGGGCGGCGCCCATGGGGGTGCCGTTCACCGTGACGGTGACCGTCGCGCCGGGCGAGACCACGCCCCAGACGCGGTCCTGGGTCATCCCGACGACGAAATCGCTGTCGCCGGGCATCGGCGGGTTAGCGAGCCGCTCGACACCCCCCGGGGTTCCCAGGAACGGGGCGCCCCCAGCCGGCAGGGGCTCCATCCCGGAGACGGGCTCGCGATCGAGCCACGGATCCGGCGGGAGTCCCGGCGTCTGGATCATCCGAGAAGGTTCGGGTTCGGTGGTACGGGGGAAAGACGCGCCGGTCGCGGTGAAGAACGGTTCGTCGGCGACGGCGGTCTCACGATCGGGGGCAGCAGTCACCCCGGATTCGGAGATCTCGGCCTGGGGTGCGGCAGCTTGGATGCGTTCGGCGTGCACGACTGTCTGAAATTCGGGGGCTGCGGCGACCTCGGCGGGCAGCTCAGCGGTGGCCTCGCGGCCGGGGGATAAGCTGAGCATCCCGACGAGGATCAGCCCCACACTTACCATCAATGACCACAAGAGTCTACGGATTCTGTGAGATGGGGAAAGCTCGTTCATCATGACCTCGCTTTTGGGCTTCAAATTGAGATAAGACAATGACACCCACGGTGAATCGTACGGCGCAGTGAGGTTTTGACCACGCACCTCCTTTCACACGCTGGACGCAGACCCGGGACCCGACCGAATAACGGTCGATGCCCACTGCCATAACAGGCCGTCGCAGTCACGCAAGCTTGAAACCGACGGGTTTATTCCCTGAGATCATTCATAGCCGTGCTCACAACAGGCGCATCGCGATCCGCACGGAGCTGTGCGGAACGTGGGGGACGTGACGGGTCAACCGGATGAGGCGTGCGAAGAAGGCGTGTAGGCTCTATGATGTCCCTACTCTCCATCATAGGACGAGAGCGAAAATTAGTCAAACCGCGCCAGTCCCCGCCCGCCCCAGTCCCCGGCACTCCCGAAGTACGGGAGTGCCGGGGACTGGGGCGGTGGTACCAGCGGCGAAATCACGTACAATACGGCGGTGGCATCCCGAGCACCCACCACCGATAGGAGAACACGCGTATGCCGAGGATCACACGCTACCAGGGACTGATCGTCAAGGAGGACCGCGTCCTGCTTATCAAGCACCGGCTGCACGCGACGGGGGAGACCTACTGGGTCATCCCGGGCGGCGGGCGGGAGGACGGGGAGAGCGAAGCAGCGTGCGTGCGGCGCGAGATGAAGGAGGAGACGAACCTCGACGTGGCCATCGACCGGCTCCTCTTCGACGAGCCGTCCCGGGACGAGGTCTACGTCCGGTGGAAGTCCTACCTCTGCCGGACGGTCGCCGGGGCCGCCGCGCCGGGCTACGAACCGGAGCCCGAGGCCGCCGCCGTCTACGCCATCACCGAGGTCCGCTGGTTCGACCTGACGGACGAATCGGCGTGGGGCGAGACCCTGCGCCGGGATCCTTACACGTATCCGCAGATGGCCCGGCTTCGGGAGACGCTGGGGTACGCGTGAGGTGCGCCGGCAATTGCGGCGTTGCCAAGGAGTTTCCATATGGGTCGCCACACCAACGATGATGAAAATGGTTGGTAGTAGGCACTTCAGTGCCGTACGCTAACGGCGATGAATCGCCGACTACAAGCGGATCTTATTTTCGAAGGGGATTTGAGGGGTGTTGATGCAAACCCGGTGCAAGGCACGTGAGCCGCAGCGCGTGCTTGAGGGGCGCGTGGGTTTTTGAGGCGCCTGGGTCTTGAGGGTTGCGCCCGGACGTGCCTCGCACCTGTCTATGCTTCAGATCGAAGGGCCGTTAGCCACCCTTCATCAGGAGAGGGAGATAGGCCCTGTAGGGCTCAACGGTGATCTCCGCGCTGTCGGTGGCGCGGCCCTGCCCATTGAGATTCTCCACTTCGAGCTCAACCGTGTATGTGCCATAGGTACGATACGTATGCTGCACACGAGAGATTTGGACGGTCGTGGTCACAGTATCCCCGAAGCTCCACGTATAATGAATGGGACCCGTGGCGTCGGAGGGCGTCACCACCGTCGTAAAGGTGACGACGTCGCCCACGCGGGGACTCGGCGGGGTGAAAGTGAAATCAACGGCTGTGACATTTTTGCGTTCAGCACGCACTCTTACCAGCTCAGGCTTGACCTCGGTATCCCTGTTGCCTACACTATCGGTGACGGTGAGAGTGACGGTGAAGGTACCGGGGATATTGTAGGTGTGTTCGATAATAAGATCGGAAGTTTCGAGGGTCTCGCCGTCACCAAAGTCCCACCGGCGTCCAACAATAGAACCCACCGTCGTCGTGGAGACATCGGTAAACTCAACATTGCCCATCCCAACGAAGCTAGGCGGACTTGGTGCGAAAGTGAAGTCGACCGTTAGGACGTTAGCGGCATGGACAGCCGCCCCATCAAGCGCAGGCGCGATCCGGCCCTCCGGCGGCCCGGCAAGGTCGGGACGCGCCGCCGCGCGGCCCGGTCGACCGGGCGCCAGGCTGAGGCCCCCCAGGAGGATCAGTCCTGCGCTCACGGCCAAGGGCACCAACAGTCTGCGAATGCTATGAGATACGCGATGCTCGTTCATCAATCACCTCGCTTTGGGATGGACGGATGGGGGGCCGGGATCCAAGGAAGGCACGTTGTCATCACCCCTGCACCTATCGTAGACCAATCTCAAGGATTCGTCAAGAATAGGAGTTACGCAGTTCGATCAGGTGGGACGCACTTCTGCTGGAGATTGCGTGGCATCATCCCACAAAGCCAATGCTCTCCACCCTCTGTCAAGTGCGTCCCACCTTCATCGCGTAACTCCTAAAGAAATAGAATAGCCGCACCACGCATAAGGAGCGTTCACGATGCATATCACGGATTTCGCAGCGGCGCACCTCGACGCAGCGGTCGATCTCTTCCGCACGGTCTACGGCGCGGAGCGCCGGGACTGCCCGATTCTGCCGCCCACGCCCTTTGGGGATGCAACCCGGCTGTGGGAGGCCATCGCGGCCCTGGCAGGGACCGGCGGCGTTGCCGCGCTCGAGGGCGACGAACTGATGGGGTACGCTTTCCACGGCTATCACTTCGCCTTCAAGGGCCAGACCACGGCGATGGTGCCGGAGATCGGACACGCCGCCGCGCCGGGCACCGCCGCCCGGATCTACCCCCGGATGCTCGCGCGGCTCGGCGAGACCTGGGCGGCACAGCGCACCAGCCTCCACATCCTTGGGTATCTGGCGCACGACGCGGCGCTCGAGACGCTGCTCTACCGCTTCGGATACGGGCAGATTTTGACCGAGCGCCTGCGCGACCTCTCGCCCGTGGACGGCGCCGGCGGCAGCGCCGGCCTCGCGGTGCACGCGGAGAACGACCTCGACGCACTGGTGGCCCTGGACGCGGAGCACCGGCGGTACTACGCGGGGCCGCCGATCTTCGTGAACAAGCCGTCCGGCGATCGAGACGCCATCCTCCGCGACCTCCAGGCAGAGCGCGAGCAGGGCTCGACCTTCTTCGTCCACCGCCAGGACGGGGCGCCGGTGGGCACTTTCGTCGTGGGGCCCTCCGCGCAGGACGGGGAGGGGCTCCTGCTGCGGGCCACGAACTCCGCGCAGGTCCGGGGGGCGTACGTCCAGCCGGCCTACCGGGGCCGGGGCATCGGCCGCGCGCTCCTCGACGCCTGCATCCGCTGGGCGGCCGACCGGGGGTTCGACCGCCTGCTGGTCGAGCACGAGAGCGCCAACCTAGCGGGGCGCGCTTTCTGGGAGCGGCACTTCACGCCCTTCGTCCGGTACACGATGCGCTACGTGGAGCTGCCGGTCGACCCCACCACGTCATTGTAGAGACGTAGCAATGCTACGTCTCTACGCGCGCAATAGGAACGTACCGACGACCCAACCTTGACACCGGCACCCGTAACACGTAAAGTGGAATCATGAAACCAACCGATAGAGGATCCTTACCCATGGAGGGGACCAATGCAATCCGATGCAGAGACCATCAATGAGTATCTGTCCGAGCTGTCCGAGGAGCGGCGAGCGATGATCGAGACGGTGCGCCAGGTGATCCTGGATCACCTGCCCGAGGGATACAAGGAAGCGGTGAGTTGGGGGATGATCACCTACCAGGTACCGCTGGCGACCTATCCCGACACGTACAACAAGAAGCCGCTGATGTACGCGGCGATCGCCTCGCAGAAGCGGCACGTCTCCCTCTACCTGACGCCGATCTATATGGACGAGGACCGGCGCGAGGCGTTCGAGGCGGCCTACAAGGCCACCGGCAAGCGGTACGACGCCGGAAAGTCGTGCGTGCGGTTCCGGTCGCTCGACGATCTTCCCTTGGACCTGATCGGGGAGACGATCGCGTCGATGGAGGTGGAGGCATTTATCGATGCGATGGAGACGATGCGCTCGGGGCGATAGGTTATAGGTTGCCCCAAAGGAATGATGACTACGACGACGGTGATTGTGCATCCTGCGGTAACACGTTCGAGATTCTTCGCTTCGCTCAGAATGACGAGGGCAAGGAGATGAACGCCTTAATTGCCGGCTACTGATTACGATACACTGTGTCGATACGTTTCATCCGTTACACAGAGATACGCAGAGGTAGCACAGAGATACACAGAGAAATCCCAATAATATCTATCACCCAGCCATCAATCGTGAAACAAGCGTCAGAGATAGACAAAAATAGCAGATCGTATTCAGATCGATGACATACGGATCACGGTCGGCAGTAGATAACCTCTGTGAGGCTCTGTCTTTCTCTGTGAAGCTCTGTGTAACCATCGCGTCCATGCTGTTTAACAAAAGTATCCGGCAGACAGACCATCGCCCTCAATCACCATAAAAAATCTGTGCAATCTGCGTAATCTGTGGTTACATTCGTCCGCCAAGGAGCAGCAGGCCCTTCATCCCCGCGCATCCTCCAGCAGATACCTCGTGAACCACGCCCGCACGTCCTGGCGCATCGCGTGCGTGAACTCGTGCCCGGCGTCGTCGTGGACGTTCAGGCGCAGCCGCTCGGGATGGTCGGCGTAGCGCGGCTTGAGCGCCCGGTAGAGGTCGACCGCGTAGTGCTTCGGCGCGTCGAGGTCCTTATCGCCGCAGATCATCATCAGCGGTTTGGGATGGAACGCGGCCAACCCGTCGAAGGGGTCGATGCGCGCCATAAACGCCGTGTGCGCGCGGGTCTCCGGTTCTGCCGCCACCATCGCCTCGGCCCACTTCGCATAAGACGACGACTCCAGCACCACGTCGCGCCACCGCTGGGCAAACCCCGGAATCCCGGCCATGGGCACCGCCGCCTGGATGCGCGGGTTCGTAGCCGCCGCGTAGAACGTGGTGAACCCGCCC
>DAOTTS010000254.1:0-4657 GCA_034437735.1 Anaerolineae bacterium | reverse complement strand
GCCCGGCGGGCGTCGCGGCAGCACTGGCCGCCGCACGCCAGGGCCGCAGCGTCTTCATCGCCGAGGGGCAGGCGTGCTTCGGCGGCATGGGCACGGCGGGGTTGGTGCCGGCCTTTATGCGCTTCACCGACGGCGTGAACTTCCTGGCCGCCGGCATCGGCGAGGAGATTTATCAGCGCTTAACAGAAGAGGGGCCACCCCTTTATCGGGACGATCCGGCCGGCAGCGTCTCCATCCACGTCGAAACGCTGAAGCGCGTCTACGATGCGATGGTACAACAGGATAAGATCGGATTCTCGTTTCATACCACCGTCATCGGCGTTGAGATAAACGACGGATGCATCACCCACGCGATCTGTGCCGCCAAGCGCGGCATCTTCGCCATCCGCGCCCAGGTCTTCATCGACGGGACCGGCGACGGCGACCTCGCCGCCTGGGCGGGTGCCCCTTTCGAGAAGGGCGACACCAACGGTAATATGATGCCCGGCACGCTGTGCAGTCTGTGGTGCAACGTGGACTGGGATCGCGTCCAAGGCTCCCAGAGCCATGCGCTGGAGCAAGCCTTCGCTGATGGCGTCTTCACCGTGAAGGACCGCCACTTGCCCGGTATGTGGCGTGTGGGGGAGTACGTCGGCGGGGGTAACGTCGGCCACACTTTCGGCGTCGATGGCACGGACGAGCGCTCGTTGACCAAAGCCCTGGTCTGGGGACGCAAGAGCATGCAGGAATATGAACACTACTACCAAACCTATCTCAAAGGATTCGAGGATACCAACCTGGTCGCGACCGGCTCCCTGATGGGCCTCCGTGAGACCCGCCGCATCCTGGGGGATTACGTCCTGGGCTTGGACGACTTCAAACGCCGCGCTGTATTTGAGGACGAGATCGGACGCTATGCCTATCCCGTGGACATCCATCCCTCCACCCCCGCCGTCGAGGATTACGCTCACTTCCGAGAGAAGTTCGAGGCCCTGCGTTATCAAGAGGGCGAGAGCTACGGAATTCCCTATCGGATACTGACACCCCAAGGGTTGGACAATGTGTTGGTGGCAGGCCGCTGTGTCAGCACCGACCGCTACCTCCAGGGCTCCATCCGGGTGATGCCCGGCTGTTATATCACGGGGCAAGCCGCCGGCATGGCCGCCGCGATGGCCGTAGAACAGCACAGCACTACCCGCGAGGTGGACGTGCAAGCGTTACAGCGCCGACTCAAAGCTATGGGGGCCTATCTACCGAACGCATAGTATCACAACAAAGAGATAAGAACCCCGATTTTTAGTCCCAGAAATAGCAATCTCAGTCGATCACAAAATGCTCCAAGGGGATTCCTTCGGCATGTGGTTCGGCACGGCAAGCTCACCACAGGTAGTTCGGCAAGCTCACCACAGGCATCAGGACAGGCTGCCAGATCCCCGTTCTGGTCTGGATCTGGCGATCCAGACCGAGCAAAATCTGGCGATCCAGACCGAGCAAAATTAGATCGACTGAATCTATCAAGAACGTCGTTCCTACATCAGCACATTGCACTTGTATTACAAAAAATCGGAGTTCTGTACGTAAAATTACCGATTTCAAACCGAAAAAATGTGGTATACTTACACTTGGAAAGTGAGAAACGATTGGGGGGTATGAATGAGCAATAATTTGCACCCTGTGGAATCAGCTTCCACAAACGATACCAAGCAAAACAGAACCAAGAAGAAGGAACACAGCCTCTTCGTCCGCATTCTGACCGCGCCGTTCAGGCCATTTAGGCTGACGGGCTTCGCCTTGAAGCGGCTGTTCAGCCATCCCGGATTGACGTTCCTGGCCCTCTTAGGCATTATCTTAGCCGTGGGGTTGGTCGCCAACGCGTCGCTGTTCGCGCAAGCGGTGGACCAGGTGATCCTCGACCGCGCGTTGGCCGAGTTCAGCCGCAAGACGGGACGGCCTCCTTTCTCGACCAGTGTGTACACCTTCCCCTCGACCCGCGCGCCTATTTCGATTAAAAAGGCCGAGGAACTGCAAACCCACGTCGCCAATACGCTATCCGGCGAGGTCGGGCTGCCGCTCAAGCACCAGGGCATCGAGGTGCACAGCGGCAATATGATGTTACAGCCGCCCACCGACGCGGTCGCCTATGGCGAAGGGGACTATCTGGGATCGGTGAACATCGTCTACGTGTATAATATCGCAGACCACATGGAGATCATCGCGGGTGATCCCCTCGAGGAGGAGGCTGCCTCAGGTGAGGTGCTCGAGGTGTGGATGCACACCCGCTTGGCCGAGACGATGGGCGTCAACGTCGGCGAGGAGTATAATATGGGCGTCACGCTCTCCGCCCAACAGATCACCATCCGCGTGATGGGCATCTGGCAGGCCAAGGACCCCACCGATCCCTTCTGGTTCGAGAACCCTGATGCATCCTTGAAAAGCGCGCTCATCGTGCGCCGTCAGGACTATATCTCCGCCGTAGAACCCATGGTGGCATCCAAGACCTGGTACGTCGCGTGGCACATCATCCTGGACGAGAGCTATATCCTGCCCTCGAACGCGCGGCAGTACGTGGAGGGTTTTGATCGCGCGCTGGTTATCATCAACAAATATCTGCCGGAGGCGCGGCTCAACACTCCGCCCCTTGACCCGCTCGAGGACTTCGTCCAGCGTGGTACCACGCTGAGCATCATCCTGCTGGGCTTCAACCTGCCGGCGCTTGGATTCTTGCTGTATTTCCTCGTCCTGACTTCAGCCATCATCGCGCAGTGGCAGCGGCGTGAGAGCGCAACCCTGGTCAGCCGGGGGATGCGCAGCTCCAGTATCCTGGCGCTCACGTTTACCGAGGAAATGCTGCTATTCATCCCCGGGTATCCCCTGGGCATCGGGTTCGGCATGCTTTTAGCCATCCTGATGGGCAATACGGCCAGCTTCCTCACTTTCACCCAGCGGGAGATGTTACCCGTCTCCCTGCGCGGTATCAACATCCCCCTGACGATCCTGGCGTTGTTGGTCGCCCTGGTCGCCAGGCTGTGGCCAGCATCCAGGGCCTCGCGCCTCAGCGTCGTCGAGGTCGACCGGGAGCACGCGCGTCCCCAGCGTCCGCCCTTCTGGTACCGGGCTTACCTGGACTTCCTCCTGTTACTGCCCACGTACTACGCCTATCGCCAGCTCGCCAATCGCGGCACCCTGGCGCTCCTCGTGCAGGATCGCCCCGAGGATCTCTACCGCGACCCCCTGCTCGTCCTGGTACCGGCGCTCTTTATTTTGACAGCGGCCCTGATGACGCTGCGCGTCTTCCCGCTGATTATGCGGGCGCTGGATATGATCGCCAGCGTCACCCCCTGGATCACGCCGCACCTGGCGCTGCGTCAACTGGGACGGCAGAGTCAACGCTATATCAACCCGCTGTTGTTGGTGATTGTCTCGCTCGCGTTGGGCGTCTACACGATCTCGATGGCCGCCAGCTTAGATCAGTGGCTCATTGACCGCATGTATTATCGCGTCGGCGCGGACATTAGCTTCACACCCTCCCCGGAGAGCCCCGGTGGGGATTCGGGCGGCATGGGCGGCGGCGGTGGGTCCGCCATCTTCGGCGGGGATTGGATCCCCACCCCCCAGGAGTTCTTACAGATCCCCGGGGTGCTGGGCGCTACCCGCGTCGGCAATTACGCCCGCGCGGAGATGTACTTGACCGCGCGGGACAAGGTCCGCTGTCGCTACATCGCCATCGATCGCCTCACCTATCCGGAAGTCGCGTGGTTCCGGGAGGACTTTGCGAAAGAACCGCTGGGCGGATTGATGAACCGGCTGGCCCTGACATCCGAGGCCATTCTGGTCCCAGATGGCTTCCTGGAGGAGAACCACCTCCAAATTGGGGATCAAGTGCCGATGCTCGTCGTCATCGACTACGACCTCAAGATCCGATCGATCTTTGTGATCGCCGGTACTTACAAATACTTCCCCACGGTGTATGACCAGGACGAAATTGTGATCATCGGCAACCTGGACTATCTGACCTTCTTCCTGGGCGTCACCGCCCCCCACGACATCCTGCTGCGTGTCAAGGACAGCGCCGACGGGAAAGAGGTTCTAAAATCCGTGCAAGGCAACCTGGGCATCCCGTCCATCGTTCACGATCAGGACGCTCGCGCAATGATCAACGAGGAGCAATCCAAGTTCGAGCGGGTGGGCGTCTTCGGAACGCTCACCGTGGGTTTCCTGGCCGCTGTCGTGATGGCCGCGATGGGCCTTTTGATCTATACCTACGCCTCGCTGCGGGAGCGCCTCCAGCGCTTCACCATCCTCAGGGCCATCGGGCTCCTGCACCGCCAGATTATGGGCCAGGTCGTGATGGAGTACACGTTCCTCACCGCCTACGGCGCGGCCGCGGGCGCCATCATCGGCATCGCCGCATCAATGCTCTTCGTGCCCTTCTTCCGGGTCACAGGCGGAGAGTCAGGCGTCGTGCCGCTACCGCCGCTGATCCCCGTCATCGCGCGGGATCGCGTCGAGCAAGTGGCAATCGTCTTCGTGAGCATCATCATCGTGATGGAAGCCACTGTCATTATGCGGGCTATCTCGCAACGCCGCTTCTCCATGCTGAAAGGCCCGTGGTAGAGAAAAAAAACAAAACGCAAGGGCGCAAAGATGCGAAGACGCAATACGTCAACACCGCACCCTC
>DAOTTS010000253.1:0-19199 GCA_034437735.1 Anaerolineae bacterium | reverse complement strand
CCGCCAGCGCCGTCAGCAACGCCTCCGCCCCCGGCCAATCGGGGTGGTCGCGCCGCGCCTCGCGATCCAGCAGCGTCCGCACAAAGCCGTTAAACAGATCCGCCACCCGGGCCGGCCACGCCGCGCCCTGCTCCACCAGGTACGCCAGCATCTGCAGATAGTAGGGATTGCGCACCAGGTCAAGTAGCGAAGTATCCGCCAGCCGATGCCAGGCCGTCGCCGCGTGCTCGGGGATGTACTTGCACAGGAATTCGCGCACCCGGTCGTCGTCCAGCCGCTCGATCTCCACCTGGTGCAAACCCAGCGGTTCGCTGTAGTCCCGGCTGCGGCACGTGACCAGCACCCGGTTGCCCGGCCAGTCCTGCATGAAGCGCCGCCATGCCCCCACCCGCTTGCGGTAGTCACGGTCGTCGGCAAAGGGTATTTCGTTGAGCGCGTCGCAGAGCAACAGCAGATGCCCCTCCCGCAGGTACTCACCCACGTCCTCCCGGCCCACCTGCTGCCGCCAGCGGGCCTGGACAAAGGCGTACGGCGACGTGTAGCCCTGATAGTCGGCCAAGGGCAGTAAAAGCGGAACCTTGGCCTCCCCACCGGCCAAGCGCTGGCGGGCCGCGTCCAGGGCCAGTTTGTAGAGCGTGGTGGTCTTGCCCGAACCCGGCTCGCCCAACAGCACCAAGCGATCGTACTGCGCGGTGGCCTGGGTGATGTCGTCCAACGGGATACGGCGGATCTGCCGTTGGGCGCCCTCGCCCTGCACCTGCAGCAGCGTGAACTCCGGCGGCACATCGGTCCAGCCGGGCGGCACTGCGCGCGCCGTCAGCGTGCCCGCCAGGGGCACGAACTGCTTGGCCCACCGCCCGTACCGCGAGTGGACCTGCAGCGCCGCCAGGTACGCGTCGACGTCGCCCGCACGGGCCGCGGCCCCCGCCAGGGCATCCGCCGCCTCGGCGGAGAGGGTCAGCGGCGGGGCGTCCGGCGCGGTGACGGTCAGGCGCTCGCGGGTCAGGTCGGCGCGCAGGGACGCACGATCGTGTGCCAGCATTTCGCGCAGGGTCGCCAGCACGCGCGCCAGCTCCGCACCTGTGTAGCCGCTGAGCACGAGGATCTGGTCGCGGCCGATGAAGGTTCCGGCCTCGACGTCGCCGTCGATAGCGGCGCCGCCGTCAGTGTGGATCGTAGGTTGGATCATAGGCACCTCGTCTTCGTCATCGTGGTTCGTAGGGAGAATTACGCAGTTCAACCAGGTGGGACGCACGTTTGCAGGAGATTGCATAAGCGGTGCCCTCAACACCAAACCACCACAACCACACATCCGTCACCGCTACACCCGGTTTCTCTCCCCGATCATAATAACACGCGCTCGAATACGCGTAATCCGCCCGATCCCGCACCAACCGCCACGCCTTCGCCACCGGATTATTGTGAATGTACGCCAACTTCTGCCGCAAAAACACCTCCGAGTACACGTTCTTCGCCTGCAGCGGCTGCCAAACCTGATAGTCCTTCCCAGCATCCCGATCTTGACGCTGCGCGAACCGACACAACCACGCCGTCCGTCCTTCTGCACGCATCTGATCGAGCATCGCGTGCGCCGTAAATGACCCAAAGGACTGCAGCACCTGCGAGATCGTATGCGGATCCCGTGGCTTGAGCAGCGCGTGAAGGTGGTGCGGCATAAGGACATAGGCGAAAAGAATCCATCGATTGTGATCGTGGTGCCATGCCAGCGAGTCCAGGACAATCGTCGCGTAAGAGGGCTCTGCGAAAAGTGGCGTCCAGGCAAGCGTCATCCCCGTGACAAAATAGATGTGCTCCCGAAAATGCTTGGGCTTGAAGGTCATGAGGTTTAGCGACCTAGTCTTGCATCCACCGCCCCCGGGACGGGGGCTCGGAGCATTGGGAGAGAGGTACGCTCGAAGAGCGGCTCGATCACGTTGACCAGCACGTGGTGGACCACCCGGTCCCGGAACGGCGCGGCGGAGATCAGCCGCTCCTTGGGGTCGTGGATGGTGAAGGAATCATAAGCGCCGGGCCGGTAGGTCCAGCCCGTCAGTTCCGCCTGCAAGGTGAGCAGGTTGCGCGCCAGGTCGAACTCAAAATCCGCCACGTTAGCCTGCCCGCGCTTGCCCTTCGCCGCCTTGCGGTAGGCGCGGTACAGGTTTTCGAAGGCCACCACCTGCGGATAGAGATTGCCGTAACGTTTGACCATCCTAACTCCTTGTGTGAGCCCTTAGGGAAGGGGGTGTCCCCCTTCCCTAAGACCCATCCCCCCAGAAAAACAGCAACCAGAAACCAGAATTCAGCAATCAGGACTCAAAAGCGCCCCAGGGAGCCGACCACCCGAAAGCCGAGGTCCGGATCGAAGTCGGCGGGGATGAACCTGCTGCGAGACGCACAGCGCGCGAACCGACGATAGTCGCCCCAGGAACCGCCGCGAAGAACCGGCACCTTCACATCCACCAGCTGCTCCCGCCCATCCGCCGGATCGTACGGATACCCATAGTCCACCTGCATCACACGCCTCCCCCACCGGCTCCGGGTCCACTCCCAGACGTTGCCGCTCATCTCCAGAACCCCATACGGACTCTCACCCTTTGGAAAGCATCCCACTGCGTTCGTTTCCTCGATGCCAGTTTGCTCAATATTGCCGTGATCTGCACGCCATTCATCGCCCCAGGGATACGGAAGGCCATCCACACCCCGCGCCGCCTTTTCCCACTCCGCCTCGCTGGGCAGTTGAACACTAACCACGCCAGTATCTAATTCGATGGTCTCAACGCTGCCCCCGACCCAAACTTTCAACGTTGAACCCAAAACTTTCAACTGTCTTTCCACCCACCGCGCATACGCCACCGCCTCAAACCACGTCACCCCCACCACCGGACGCGTCGGCGCACCCCACCGTGGATCGGCCCAATAGAAGGGACGGTTTCGTTTCTCCTTCGGGCGCCTGGCAAGCCACTCTCGGACCCGTTCCACCAAGTCTTTGTCCGAATAATCATCCCATGGGGACATATCCGGCTCCGCCCCCTGCCGCCAGGCCCAGCCCTGCGCCGTCCAGTACGCGGGATTGTCATACCCGCCTCCCTCCACAAAGGGCCGGAACTGCGCGTTGGTCACCGGGTAACGGGCGATATAGTACGTCGGCAGCGTCAGTTCGTGCTGCGGTTGCTCGTCATCGTAAGCCTCAGAATCTCCCTCTGCGCTCCCCATCAAGAACGGCCCGCTGGGGATCTCCACCCAGAGGATATCCGGCAGATCGACCCCGTTGACCACCGTGCCCCCCACACCCGGCCGCGGATCCCCCAGACGCCCCAGCACATCGCCCGCCGCCACCCGCTCGCGCGGGGACAACTGTCCGCCCGCCACCAGCGCCACCAACCGCCGCCGCACCCGGCGCAGCAACGCCTGATGGTGCGGGCGCTCGCCGGCCTTCGCCTGCAGATCGAGGTCCAATAACGCCTCCCCCGCCAGGGACGCGGCGTGCCAATGGACCGGCTCCGGGCCACTCACATCCCTAAGCTCTGACGGCACCAGCGCGTTGACGACCCCTACCGCGTTTCCAAGACCGCCCTGCTTCGCCTTGCCCACCCCCAACAGGAAGACCTCCCGCCACCACGTCGGATCCTCCCAGATCCGGTCGCGCAGCGCCGCGCCGAAATCCCTTTCAGTCTCCGCCAGATAACAGGCCGCCAGGTACTCCTGGAACGACCGGTGCGGAAACGCGTAGATCTCAGGCCGCCGCTCCAAAAGCAAGCCGGCCCGGTGCTTCAGATACGGCACCGCATCCCGGGCATTGACGTCACCCGGCAGATGCTTGGAGAGCACCGCCAACACCTCGTTTTCCGGGATATCGGCCGGCACGTCATCGTGCTCGGGCATCTCGCCCTGCCGGACGTGGGCTTCATAGGCCAACTGCTCTAGCGCCGCCCGCAGGGGATGCAGCTCGGCGCCCAATTTGGCCGTGATCCCCGGCTGCTGCGCCTCCCCGTCCGGCGTGTACACCGTGCGCGCTTGCTGCCAGCGGGCCAGCAGCAGTTTGACCGACTCCTCGTACAGATCGGCGCGATCCTCGGGCAGCTGCCCCCAGCTGGTGTGCAGCGTCGCCATCAGCGTCAGCAGCAGCGGGCGTGAGGCCAAATCCCCCAGACGGGGCCGCTCCTCCAGCGCCGTGTTCAACTGCTCGCCCCGCACCGCTGCCTCCACCGGACTCCACCCCATCACCGGATGTACCGCGTCATACCAACCCTCCACAAAACGCCGGACCTGCGCGTCATTGAAAGGTTCCAGCCGCAGCACCGGCAGGCCGGGCAGCTGCCACGCCGGGTCGGCGTAGGCATAGGGACGCGCCGTCAGCAGCATCCGGCCCCCATTCTGTTGATCCGCCAGGGCCTGAATCGCCTCCAGCAGGCACTGCCGCCGCCGGTGTGCCGCCGGCACCTCATCCAGGCCGTCCAGCAGAAACCAGCCCCGCCGCAGCAGGCGCGCCTGCAGATAGGGAAGCAGCCGTTCTGAGGCCACCTCGCCCAAGCGCTGGGTCAGGTCGGCCCGCACCGCCTGCCAGAGCATGTCCGCCGTGCCGCACGCGTCAGGCGGCAGATACCGGGCCACCTCGCGCAGGATCAGGCGCACGGGCCACAGGCCGCGCAACGCCTCCGGCAGGTCGCCGGGCTGACCGTTGCCCGCCGCGGCTTCTGCCAGGCGGTAGGTGAGGTAGTTCACGAACGTGGACTTGCCGGAGCCGGGATCGCCCAGCAGCACCACGCGGCGGGCCTCCGGCTCGGACAGCGCCTCCAGCAGCGGGGTGCGCCCACCGCCTTCACCCCGTGCCAGCCGCAGCCCCCAGGCCCGGTCATCCTCGTCCTCGGACCGCACGGGAGCCGTCACGTCCAGGCCGACGTAGACCTGGTGCAGCGGCACTTGTTGGGCCGGCCGCGCAAACTTGGGGTCGACGGCACCCAGCGGCAACTGGCGGCAGGCGCCGGCCACCTCGCGGTAGTAGGCCTGCAGCAATTCCTCACGCGAGGCTTTTTCGGGATCCAGCGTGATGTTGACCTGATCGCGGCCCACAAACGTGCTGTTTGTCATCGAGAGATCGCCGAGGATCACCGCCCCGCCACCGCTCTCGATGTGGAGCGTCACCTGATGCTCCACCAGATCCGCCTCCAACCGGCGCGCGAACGCCGCCCAGCGGTCGCCTAATGCCTCCTGGGCGACGCTCAGCACGTCCAACCGGCTCAGCAGCGCCTCGTACTCGGCGCGCAGGTCGGGGGCTCCGGCTACTTCCCGCTCCGCCTTCTGCGAGATGTTGGCCTTCTCGTACGCCCCCTGCACCACGTTGGCGGCCAGGTTGCCGCCCACCCCGCCAACCACTTCCACCAGTGCTTTCATCGCCGGACCGGGACTTTGCCCGTACCCCTCCAGCAGCGGCAGCAGCGCGCTGGCCGTGAGCAGCCCGTACGCCGTGTTCACCCCCAGCCGCGCCATCGCCCCGGGCCAATCCCCGCCCACCGCCTGCCACCAGGCCGCCACGCGCGCCCGCCACGTCTCGCGATCGAATGCCTGCGCCATACCCACGCCTCCCGTCCAGAATCGTCCCGCACGCTCCTACTACCGTCATCTTACTATTGACGGGAATCTTCGCAACATCCTAGGATGATGCAGGCGGGCCAGGCCTTGTGAACGGAAGCCGGGGCGAGGCATTCCCATTCGTTTATTCGTTTCGGATTCGTGGTCGGCCCACCGGCGCCCCCATCACCCGCGTCACGGCACGGCCACCGGCATGATTCGTTCCTTTCCCCATTCGTTGTTGGCCCCCAACGACAAAAGCGGCCCGTCAACCAAGACGGACCGCGTCCCAACCACGAAAACTTACCCCTACGCGCTCCCCAGCGCCACCACCCGCTCCCGGTAATACACATAATCCGCGTACGGCACCTCCGCCGGCACCCCATGATCGCTCGTCGGGATATACCCGCCCCGCGCGCGCATCACCGGAATGATCCGCGCCAGCGCCGCGTCGATCGCGTCCCGGCCCGAGGCCAGCACCCGCTTGTCGATCCCACCGAAGATCGCCAGATCCGGGTACTCGCGCCCCGTGCGCACCACGTCACAGCCCGCCGCCACCTCGAACGGGCTCATGGCGTCCATCCCGATCGCCTCCCGGTAGAGCGGGATCACCGGGTCGGCGAACCCGTCGGTGTCCACCTGCACATAGAGGTGCCGGTCCGGATCGAGCTGCCGCGCCTGGATGTTGTCGATCAACTGCTGGTAGTACGGGAAGAGGAAGGTCTTCATCATGTCCGGCGAGATCAGCGGCCCGCTGTTGTAGCAGATGTCCTCGGCGATGAAGAACTCGTCCAGCGTCACGTACTGCTGGTGCCGGGCAATCACCGCGTCCGCCAGCTCGAACCACGCCTCCATACACGCGTGGATCAGGTCCGGCGTGTCGTAGAACGCGTAGAGCAGCTCCTCCGGCCCGATCAGGCTGCGCAGGTACATATACCCGCCCACCAGGTTCTGCGTGATCATCAGCCCCTGGGACGCAGCCGCCTGCGCCTCGGCCATCCGCGCGTCCAGGTCGGCGTACCGTTCGGGCGTTGCGGGGTCCATCCGCCAGAGGATCGCCTCCTCCAAGCTCTGCTGATCCTTGACCGGGTGATCGACGTACTCAGGCATAAAGCCGTTCCGGCGCCCCTTGAAGAAGAGCACGTGCCGCCCGGCGAAGTCCTGGACCAGCTCGTAGTCCCCCCGATCCTCCAGCACCTTCGTCTCGAAGACGGGCGCCAGCCCGGCCTCACACCATCCCAACTGCCCCAGGCTGTGCTTGGCCGGCGGGTCGAAGTCGAAGAGCTCCGCCAGCGGCACGTCCTCGGGCATCCCCTGGTCCTTCCAGGCGTCCAGCGAGTAGTAGCCGAACTCCTTCTTATAGAGCGGGATCCCGGGCGTGATCGCGTACGTGTCGCGCATCCTGCGCGCCGCCGGCGTCATCGCCTCGCGGGGCAGCAGCGCGTGTATCCCATCTGCAGGTCGGTTCATCCCAATTTCTCCAATCCTATCCACAACTTGCCATCGCCGTGCTTTTACCGGCCGCCGTAGTATACCACGCGTCCGGAGATCTTGAACAAGATCGCCGTAAAGACCACAATAATCAGGAACAACACCCACGCCTGCGCCGACGCGTAGCCCATATTGAAGAAGCGGAACGCGGTCTGCCACAGGTAGATGGACATCATCATCGTCGAGCCCGCCGGACTGCCGCTCCCCCCGGTCATCACGTGCACCTGCGTGAAGAACTGGAACGCGCCGATCAGGCCCGTGATCACGTTGAAGAGGATCACCGGGCTGATCATCGGGAGGGTAACGTGCCAGATCTGGCGGAACTTGTTCGCCCCGTCCAACTGGGCCGCCTCGATCAGCTCCCTCGGCACGTCCTGCAGCGCCGCCAGGTAGATGACCACTGCGCTGCCCACCCCCCACAGGCTCATCAAAATCAGGGCCGGCTTCGACCACGTCGTGCTACCCAACCACCCCGGCCCCCGGATCCCCACGAGATCCAGGACGTAATTGATAATGCCGTTCCGGGGGTTGAACATCCACAGCCAGACGATCGACGTTGCCACCACCGGGGTGATGCTCGGCAGGTAGAAGAGGGTCCGGAAGAACGAGAGACCCCGCACCTTCATATTCAGCAGCATCGCCAGGAAGATGGCAAAGACCGTCGCGAGCGGAACGGCGAAGATGGCATAGTAGGCGCTGTTATACAGCGCGTTGAGAAACCGGGGATCCTCGGCCAGCCGCACGAAGTTTCGCAGCCCGATCCACTTGGGGGCCTGCAACGCAGGATAAAAGGTGAAACTGTAATAGAAGGAGGCGATAAACGGGTAGAGCTGGAAGACCAGGAATCCCACAATCCACGGTGAGATAAAGAGCAGCCCGTTGAGCAGCTCGGACCGTTTGTTTTTGCTCAATCGACGAAGCTGTTGAAGCTTACGAATCATAGATGTCTCCCTTGCACGTTCGGGGTGCGTTGATCGCGTCTTGCGTCCATCGTTCCATCATCCCTTGAGGCCCGTCATGGCGATGCCCTCGATAAAGGTGCGCTGCGCGAAGAAGAACAGCACGATGATCGGGAGGACGCTCATCACGGTCGCCGCCATAATCCACGCGAAGTTCGTGAACCCGTAGGTCGACTGCATATTCGCGATGCCGAGGGAAATCGTGTACCGGCTCGTGTCGTTGAGGTAGATGAGCGGCCCGAAATAGGCGTTCCAACTGTTGATAAACTGGAAGAGCGCCACGACGGCCAAAACGGGCTTGGCCAGCGGAAGGATCACCTGCGTAAACGTGCGCAGCTCCGAGGCGCCGTCCACGCGCGCGGCGTCGGAGAGCTCCTCGGGCAACCCCATGAAAAACTGGCGTAACAGAAAGATAAAGAAGGCGTTGCCGGTGAACGTGGGCACGATCAGCGGCAGGTACGTGTTGAGCCACCCAAGGTCCCGGAACACCAAATAGAGTGGGATAAACGTCACGAACCCCGGCAGGATCATCGTGGCCAATACGATCGCGAAGACCGTATCCCGGCCGGGCCAGTGCAGGCGAGAGAACCCATACGCGACCGTGGTGTTGGCCAGCAGCGCACCGATGACCGACGGCAGTGCGATCATCAGGGTGTTGCGTATATAGAGCGCAAAAGATGCCTGCTGGAAGGCGGTCACGTAGTTATCCCACCGGATCGGATCCGGAATCCAGATCGGCGGGTAGACGGACAGCTCCTGCGCGCTCTTCAGGGACGTCGAGATCATCCACACCCAGGGCAGCACAAAAAAGCAAGAGAACAAGACCAGAGCAGCGTACTTAAGAACCGTGCTTAACAACCGCGTGACCTGGACCGAGCCCGCGGTCGTGCGCGTGCAACCCCGCTCCGAAGTCGAAAGACGAGTGGTTTCATTCACCGATGCCATCTCTCCTTACCTGATAACCCATGGCAACACAAAGCCGGACTCCTCAGCCATCCTTCAAGCCGATGACCCGTGTGCGGGTGAGGCGTATGACGCCTCACCCGCACACACCTTGGTTACTACGATAGTACCCTACCCCTGCTGCGCAAGCCACTCATCCAGCTCGGCCTGGGCCTGCTCCTGGACGAAGTCGAGCGCCTCCTGCGGGGTCTTCTCCCCGAGCCGCGACTTCTCCCACTCCGTGCTCATGATCGACATATAGGAGTCACTGGTGGGAATCTTGGGCGGATAAAGATACTGATCCGAGTCAAAGAGATCGCGCAGGAAGATGTCCTGATAGCCGGGGCACTCGGCGATGACCTCGTTCTGGAACTTCGGCCACTCCTCCATCTCGGAGGAGACCGGCCCGTTCACGCACTGCCAGGTCGTGAACAGCGACGTGTACACGTCCTTGTCCCCGGTCGCGCCCGTCATCGTGCCGATGATCTCCCAGGCGGCCTGGGGGTCCTTCGACCCACGCGGGACGATCCAGCCGTCCCCGTACGTGTACATGCCCTTCTTGGACTGCCCCTCCGGGCCCGGATACGGCCACACGGTGTAGTGGAAGTCCTCGGGCTTGAAGTTGATGATGGTATTGTACTGCCACGGACCCGTGACGTACGTCGCGCGCAGGCCGGAGAGGAAGGGATCCTGACCCGCCGACCGCTCGCCACGCCCTTGCAACGATGCGTAGAAGTCCTGCAGCTTCTGAGGGCCGACCTCTTGCCACCGGTTGGTCAACCACTGGAGCGCAGCCAGGTTGTTGGGATGATTCGCGGTGATCGTCTTACCGTCACTCTCGACGAATTGGCCGAGGAATCGCCCCATAATCATCGCGTTCCAGGTGAAATCGCCGCCCAGCACGTCGATGTTGCCGTTATCGTCGTAGGTCGTCAACTGATCGTAGACCTCGTCGAGCGCCTGCAAGCTCTGAGGCGGATCGTTGGGATCCACGCCCTGCGCCTCGGCGAAATCGGTGTTGACGAAGACGCCCAGGCACTGGTTCCACATACTGGCGTAGACGAACTTGCCCTCGTAGACACCCAGGTCCCAAAGCGCCGGATCCATCCAATCCTCGAGCGCGCTCACGTCGTCCGGATTGCCCACGTCCTGCAAGGAGAGGACGCCGTCCTGCGCCGCGAGCTGGTAGGCGACGTTGGCGCCGAAGACGATGGCGGCGGCCGGCGAGTTATCCGCGGCCACGGCGGCCAACAGCTTCTGCGTCATCGCTTCCGGCACCACCACGTGGTTAGCCGTGATCCTGTCCTGTGATTCATTGTAGCCGGCCAGGATATTCTCGATGTTCGTGGCCGCATCCTCGGTCCAGCCCGTCCAGACGTCCAGTTCCACCGGCTCGTTGTCGGGCATCGCTGCTTCCGGCTCCGTATCCTGATTCCCCGAGCCGCACGCAGCCAACAAAAGACCCGCCCCCGCCAATCCTGCCTGCTTCAGGAAATCGCGGCGTGATATGCCTTGCTTTGCCTTCATAAGAACTCCTCCTGTCAGTAACGTTCGATCAAAAGATACACGACCTTACCATCCTGCACGGATGCGAATACCGGGATTGTCGAGAGGGCACCTCCTTCTTCATTGACGTTAACCCACGCAATGAGAATCATAAGACACGCCATGCCCTCCGGGGTCGTTGACGGACCGAAAGATACCGATATAATCGACCCTGAATTCGAGGGAAACGTCCTACACTGGCGACTTGGCTTAATCCTATCATGCCAATATTACAGCGTCTAGGACATAACTCTGACATGTAACTGCCATCGATAAGGCTGCTATGTCCAATCCAGAGCAACTTGACGCCCAGCTGCTCGAGGCGCTCACCCATCTCTACGATCCGGATTACGCCCCCTCTTCGCTGTTGTGCGAGATCACAAACTGCGAATCGCAGGACGGCGCGACCCCGGTGCAATCGACCCTGATTCAGGCCATTGAGGCGCTGGAGCCGAGGGAGGACGTCCCGTCGGACGCCCACCTGCACCGGGTGTACGAGATTCTGCACAAACGGTTTGTGATGCGACTCACCCAGGAAGCGACGGCCGAGCGCATGGGCTTGAGCGTCCGGCATCTGAACCGGGTCCAGCGGGAGGCCGTCCACACCCTGGCGCAGCGGCTCTGGGAGCGCCACCAGGACGCCGGCGAGCGCGAGACCGCAGAGCCGGATTTCCAGGCTTCGGACTGGCAGGCCCAGACCCGGCGCGAGTTGGCGTCGCTGCGGGCCAGTTCAGATGAGATCGCCTCTGAGGTCGAGACGATCCTCCACAGCGTCCTGGCGTTGCGGGAGGCACTCTGGCCTCCGCAGGGCATCGAAGCCGAGGTGGCATTCGTGCAGCCCGACCTGGTCGCCGCCGTCCATCCCTCGGCGCTGCGCCAGATGCTCATCGCGGCCCTCAGCCGGCTGAGCCGGTTTGAGCGCCGCGCCCCGATCACGATCTTCGCCGGGCTCCAGGACGGCAGCGTCCGGATCGCGCTCTCGACCGCGCTGGACGCCGACCCTATGCCCTCGGAGGAAGCTCTGATTGGAGAGATGCTGGTTCCGGACGGGGCGTCCATCTCCCTGCGGGGGGAAGGCCACCACGTCTTTCTCACCATGAAGATGCCCTCGGCACGCCGCAAGATCACCGTCGCGGTGGTCGATGACAACGCGGATATGGTGCGCTTCTATCAACGGGCCTCGGTCGGAACCTCGTATCAGATCGTCCGGGTGGCGGACGATGACGCGCTGCTGAAGACGCTGACGTCCGTATCCCCCGATATCGTCATCCTGGACGTGATGCTTCCCCATCATAATGGGTGGCAGCTCCTGATGCAGCTCCGGCAGGATCAAGAGCTGCAATCCGTTCCTGTGATCGTCTGTTCCGTCGTCCGGGAGGAGGAGCTGGCGCTCTCCCTCGGCGCGTCCCATTTCCTATCGAAGCCCGTGCGCCCGCGCCAGTTTATCCAGGCGCTAGATCAGGTACGGCCTCAGGCGCCAACAGCAGATTCGGAAGCACCTGAGAGCACCGCAGAAGCTGGCTGAGCGAGATCCCCTCGTCGATGGTCACGGCGAGCAGGTCGCTCATCGGCTGCCGGTCCACAGGATCCTGCGCCGAGATAAAGACGACCGGCACCTCCTGCAGCGCCGGATCGTCCACGATGCTCTCCAGTATCTCCCATCCGTCCATATGGGCCATGACGATATCCAGCAGCACCAGATCAGGCGGGCGGTGGCACATCGTTGCCAGGGCTTCCTCGCCGTCGGAGGCCGTCACCACGTCGATATCCGCATCGAGAACCCGTAGCATCCGGCCGAAGAGCTGGAGGACGTCCGGATCATCGTCAACTACCATCACCCGCCGGACCGGCTGCTCGATCGAGGCGATCGTGGCCTCCAGATCCGCCCGGGTCACCGGCTTCACCAGATGTCCCGCCGCACCGGCGCGCACGGCCCGCTCCACCATTTGCGGCATCGCGCACCCGAGGATCGGCGTCCCGACGATCTCGCGCCGCGCCCGCTCGATCAGCGACCGCATCTCGACGGGATCCATCACGTTAAAAACCACGGCGTTGACCGGCGCTTGATCGAGGATCTGAACGACTTCGTCCAGACCGCCGGCGCTGATGAACTCCACCTCGGTCGCGTAGTGCGTGAGCCAATCGTGAAGCCCGCCCTCCCGGTCGCAGACGACGATGCGCGGCTTGAAGAGATCCTTGGTGTAGGCGAGCCCTCCCGCCTTGAACACGCCCTCGTGCCAGACCCAATCCTCGTTGATGGCAGCCTCAGGTCGTGCGACCGGCTGCATCGGGGGAGAGATAGGGAGCGTGAACGTAAAGGTCGTCCCCACGCCCAGCTCGCTCTCTAGCCACATCTCCCCGCCGTGGAGCTCGACAAATCGCTTGCTGATGCTGAGCCCGAGCCCGCTGCTGCCCTTGCCCCGCCAGAGCCCGCCCTGCTCGAAAGGTTGGAAGATCGTGTCGACGTCCTCCGGGCGGATGCCGGCGCCCGTGTCTGCGACGCTGACCCATACCTGCGGAGCCTTGCGCTTCACCGTGACGGTGATCCCGCCGTCGTCCGTGAATCGGGTCGCATTGCTCAGCAGATTGAGGATCACCTGCTGGATCCGGATGTTATCGCAGTAGATTGCGGGCAGGTCTGGCGGGATCTTCACCGCCACCGATAGCCGCTTCTTTTCGATCAGCGGCATAATCGTCTCGACGCCGGCCTCGATAATCTGCGACAGATGGACCCGCTCCTTGTGAAGCGCCAGCCGCCCCGCCTCCATCCGGGTCAGGTCGAGGACGTCGTTGATCATATTCGACAGGTGCTCGCAGTTGCGGTGAATCACCTTGAGGTCCGCCCGCATCTCGGGCGAAAGCACCGTCGCGTAGATCTCCGGCGACTCCACCATCAGATCGACCAGGCCGATGATCATATTGAGCGGCGTCCGGAATTCGTGGCTCACGTTGGCCACGAAAGCGGTCTTCGCCCGCTGCGCCTCCTCGGCAACGGCGCGCAGTTCCGTGGCCCGCGTGTTCGCCAGGGCGAGCTGCCGGTTCGCAGTGGCGAACCCCTCCATCGCCTGCTCCAACTTCGCCCGCTGCGCCTGGGCCTCCAACAGAAAACGCTGTCCCCGCTCGAAGTAGTCCTCCAACCACCCCACCAGACGCCGGGCCGGATGGTGAAAGCCGTACGCCCCGCCGAGTGCGCCCCAGATCCCGATAAGCGCCACACTGAAGGT
Source organism: Anaerolineae bacterium (assembly GCA_034437735.1). Classification (GTDB taxonomy): domain Bacteria; phylum Chloroflexota; class Anaerolineae; order B4-G1; family SLSP01; genus PWVB01. The sequence goes on along the minus strand of DAOTTS010000253.1, from coordinate 5,470 downwards.
GCCCAAGGGGACCGAGGACGGCTGCAGCACGCGCATCACGATCAACAGGAGCGTCTCGCCGAGAGCCAGCCCGACGGAGGCGGAGAAACCGATGAGCGAGGTCGCAAACACGACCGGGAGGGCCCAGAGCACCAGGGCCTCCGGCACGCCCAGCCCCACGTCGACGGCGTAGGCGACGGCAATCAGAGAGAGAAGGGTCGACCAGCGTCCCAATAGAGGGTGCCAGGACAGGAAGGTCCAACTGACCACCGCCAACAGCAGCATCACGACCGCGACGGAGATCGCCCGATCGACCTGCTCCCAGGCGACCGACGAGGTCTCCACCCCAAAATAGAGGACAAGGGCGAGGACGACCAGCGCTGCAAGGATGGGCTTGGGGGTAATGCGCAGTTCGACGTCAAGTCCAGACTCCATACGATCACACTCACTTTCAGTATGCACACGACCTTTCACAGGGAATACCAAGTATATCGGGGTCCATGAAAGAGCATAGGTCACAAGCCCCCGTAACCTTTGCATTGCTGTATCACACCAACCTACGGCAGACAAACGCCCCCCACGACTCAAGCAATTCATCCCAGAGCAAATGTAACAAGCACTCATTTGCATTCAAACCATTTCGCGGTAGATTGATATCGCACGTCGCTTGAGACTATCGCAGTGGAGCAGCGGATACTGGGAGTTTCGGAGGAAAGCATGGCACGCATAGATTGGCAAGACCATGTCGAGATCGCACCGGACATCCATCACGGCGAACCGTGTATCAAAGGGACCCGAGTACCTGTCTCGGTGATTGTGGGCAGCTTGGCCGATGGGATGACGTATGAGGAAATTCAGAAGGCATACCCGCAGTTGACATCGGAGGCGATCCGAGGTGCGTTGGCTTACGCAGCTGAAATCTTGCATCATGACTTGTGCTCACCCCTACCCGTATGAGGGCCGCCATGCGCATTAAAGTGGATGAAGACCTTCCCGCTGACATCGCGCAAATGCTACGAGCACACGGCTACGAGGATACCGCAACGGTCCTCGATCAGGAAATGGGCGGTTGGAAAGATCAAGACCTATGGAAATCTGTACAGTCCGAGCAACGCTTCCTGGTAACTGCGGACAAAGGATTTGGAGATATCCGCACTCACGCACCCGGAACGCATCACGGTGTCCTATTACTACGCCCCGATCAAGATGGCATCCGACCTCTGATGCGATTACTTGAACGGACACTAGCCGCTCATAGTCTTCGCAGTCTGTATGGCACCATTACCGTGGTGAACCCACGCGGTATCCGTATCCGCCGATCATAGACGGGTGCGTTTCAAATATCTTGCACCGAACTTTGAAAAGCTATCCCAAGATCCACAGTGGGCCGCTAATCTACCACTCAAAGGTCCAATTGCTCCACGCTCTGCTCGACGAGATCCTCATCGATACGGCGCGCCAGGGCGTGCCACAGCTTCACGTTGCACGTCCCGAATAAGCGCGCAGCCTGGGGACGGTCCCTGAGCTTCTCCGCCCACGGCACGCGGTAGCCCAGCGCCGTGGCCCGATCCCGGTACGCGTCCGCCAGGGTTGCCAGGTCACCCTCCCCAAGGCAGCGGAGTTCGAGCGACCGCGCGGTCTTGATCAGGCTGAATCCGATCGACAGAATCGCATCCGGCCCGTCGACGGTGCGCGTGACGTTCAGCGTGACGTACGGATCCCCCCAGTCCGCCATCAGCACAGCACCGGACTTGAAGAGACCGGCCATGGACGCGTGGGCACCCTCGTACGCATAGGTACCCAGGGAGAGATCCATGTCCTTATCGCTCCGCGCCGGCAGCAGGAGCCCCATCCGGATCGGCACCAGGGCCTCCCCATCGTCCTCGCTGCCGGCATCCAGGCCCGAGCGAAAGAGATCGATGGACGCATACCCCAGGTCGGCGTCCGGCATCACGTACACCTGGAGCCCATCGTCGACCAATCGGAACACCAGGTCCAGATTGCCGTCCTCACCGGCGGCATCGACGAAGCGACCACGCAGGCCGTCGTCCACTGCCGTCACCGCATCCAGGGTCAACGGGAAGCGCTCGGCATCCGGACCGGTGGTGCGTCGGATCTCCACCCACGGGCCGGGCCGTTGCCGGTTTCCCCAATCCACACCCGCCCGTACGTCCTCCAGCGACCAGGTATTATCGGCCGCGGACAGCGTGAACCGCGCGAACGCACTCTCCAGTTGGGCCTTTTGGCGTGTCTCGTCGCTCATCGTACCCTCCTTCGCTCCGAATGCCCGGCGCTACGCCACCGGCGGCAGGTTCAGGATCAGATTATCGTGCCCCGGAATGACCAGCGCGGCCTCCGCCTTGATCTGCCGGACCGTCGCCGCGGCCACCTCGAAATCCACGGAGTTGCGGTACCCTTCCTCGGCGGCGAAATACTCCCGGTTCATCACCGCGTCTCCGGCCACCACCAGCACGCCCCACGGGGTCGTGACCTGCAGCGCGCAGAGGTGCGGAGTGTGGCCCGGCGCGGGCCGGAGCGCCATGCCGTCCGGGAGCCGGCCCTCTGCAGTGATAAACCGGTCCGCCAGCGCGCGATCCTGCGGCGCGTGCTCCCGCCATGCTTGCAGCCCGGCCCCGGCCATCATCCATGTCGCATCCGGGAAGAGTTCCAGCCCAAAGCGGTGATCGCCGTGAAAGTGCGTCAGAAAGACCCCGTCAATCGCATCCGGACGCAAGCCGGCCTGAGCAAAGAGCATAACCGCCAGTTCCTCGGGGTGCGGCGACGGATCGACGATCAGCCGCTGCCCCCCATATTCGAGGAGGGTGCACGTCGCAGAGATCTTCCGATCCGTCCGCGCCGTCTCTCCCCAGAACTTGTTCGCACTCAACGCCCCAATGTTAAGGATTCGAAACGTCCCCATCCTATCCCCTCGCTTTCGTCAATCCCGCACGCTTGATCCTAAATCCCTGCCTCCTACCAGTTCGTGAACGAGCCGTCCTCCCGGCGCAGATGCGGCAGCTCCTTGACCTTCATCGGCGAGGCCTTCGCCGCCTCACGGTCGAAGACGACGCCCAGACCGGGGCGGTTCGGCGGCAGCAGATAGCCGTCCTCCCACGCCGGCTGCACGGGCACCACGTCCGTTAGGGTGGTGCCGGGCTTCCGGGGCTGCTCCTGCACCCCCACGTTGGGACACACCAGGTTGAGCTGCAGACACGCCGCCGAGGAAACCGGTCCCAACGGGTTGTGGGTCGCCAGCTTGATGTAGTGGGTCTCACACCAGCCCGCGATCTTCTTGGCCTCCGTCAGGCCGCCGGCGATGCAGAGGTCGATCCGGGCGTAATCGATCCATTCCTCCTCCACCAGTTGCCGGAACTCCCACTTGGAGCTGAACTGCTCACCGGCCGCCAGCGGCACGGTCGTGCGCGTGCGCAGCGTCTTGAACGAGTCCGGATTCTCACTGCGCAGCGGATCCTCCATGAAGAACGGTCGCACCGCCTCCGCCTCCTGACAGAGCCAGAGCGCGTCCGGCAGATCGAGCCGCGTGTGGACGTCGAAACAGATCTCAATCTCGTCACCGACCGCCTCCCGCACCGCCTGGAGCTGCTCGATGGCCAACAGCACGGACGCCCGGGGCTCGAGCACGTCACCGGTGTGCGGCTGTCCGAATCGCACGAACTTCCACCCCTCCTCCTTCGTCTGCAGGCACGAGTCCACCAGCGCCTCCGTCTCGCCCCCGTGGTTGTGCGGATAGCAGACGACCTTGTCCCGGGCCAGCCCGCCGAGGAGCTCGTAGACCGGCACGCCCAGGGCCTTGCCCTTGATGTCCCACAGGGCCATGTCGATCGCCGAGATCGCCGAGGTGAGAATCCGCTGGGCGGGGAAGAACCCACCCCGGAAGAGCATCTGCCAGACGTACTCCGTGCGGAAGGGATTCTGCCCCACCAGCAGGGGCTTGAAATGCTCGATGGCGCCCACCACCGCCAGCTCGCGCCCGGTGAGCCCCGCCTCCCCGACGCCGGAGATGCCCTCATCGGTGTCCACCACCACAAAGAAGAAATTGCGGTGCCCACCCCAGACCGGATACGCTTCAACGTTCGTAATCTTCACGTTCGTCCTCCTTCTTGGTAACCCACTGTGAACCCGCCATGACACGCTCATCGCACCCAGGGCAGCCAGGGCTCGAGCGCCCGCTGCCAGAGGGCCTCGGCCCCCCAATCCCCGCGATCCCGGCTTCCATAGCGCACCTGGATGCCGATGCGCAAGTTCACCCAATACCAGGAAAGCTTGGGCAGCATCTCCACCCGAGGGATCAACGCCTCCAACCGGGGCACGTCGTCGAGGGGCTGCAGCAGCGTCCCAGCCTCCTCGGTCTGCGTCAAGGCGAGCGTCGAATCCGTGATCTCGTACACCACCTGATCGTCGGGCCATGGGTAGACGATGTCCGGCTCCGGAACCTGATTGAAGCGGAACATCTCGATCTCGACGATCACCGGCTGCACGGATCGATCGAGGATCGTCCGGATCGGCGCGTCGAGGACGCCAGCCTGCACCTCATTGAGCAGCCGCCGCCAGTACCAGCCCGGCTGCATCATCCGCGCCGGCTCGACGAGCTGGCCCAACTGGCGTCCCAGCCCGCGCTCCACGTGAAAGCCCACGAACATCAGGTTCGATTCGTCGGAGACCCGGTGAAAGAGCAGCTTGCTGAAATGATGGGCCGGTCGCTCCCGCCCCGGAATCAGCCACCAATCGGTGAACGCCTGGGATCGATAGCTGAACGAGCGCAGGGTGAAGTGCCGCAGCGCCGGTCCCCGGTCCTTGATCATCTGGTAGACCGCGTGCACGGCCTCGTCGTTATTTCTGAATCTGACGGTTGGAACCGCCATACGTCGTGCTCACCTCCTGAGAACTCGTCCTATGGTCATCTGCCCTTATTCTACAACACAATAGCCCGCCCTGAAAGACGAAATCGTCATCCCCAACGCTCGAAGAGGGTTTGCAAATCCCGGCCTTCACCCATCTTCTCCCATCGCTCCCAGGGGTTTTATAAACCCCGGCCTCTGCCTGCCAAAGCCGCAGATTGCAAATCTGCTCCGAGCACGATGAATGAGACCCGGCCTTCACCCGTCTTCCCCCATCGCTCCCAGGGGGGGGTGTAAACCCCGGCCTCTGCCTGCCAAGCCCGCAGATTGCAAATCTGCTCCGAGCACGATGAATGAGACCCGGCCTTCACCCGTCTTCCCCCATCGCTCCAAGGGGGTTTTGTAAACCCCGGCCTCTGCCCACCAAAGCCGCAGATTGCAAATCTGCTCCGAGCACGATGAATGAGACCCGGCCTTCACCCATCTTCCCCCATCGCTCCAAGGGGAGTTTGTAAACCCCAGCCTGGCTACCTATCACTTTTGGAAGTTAAAATGAAAAAGGCTGTGGAACACTCCTGATATAATAAATGTAACGCACATCTCATATCAAGGAGGCGATTATGTCCCACAGC
>DAOTTS010000252.1:0-25403 GCA_034437735.1 Anaerolineae bacterium | reverse complement strand
ACCTTCGAGTTCTCCCACTTTATGAGCCCGCAGTCGACCTGGCCCTCGGCCCGCAACCTCTTCAAGCGGTACTGCCGGCACTTCGACATCGATCCGGCGCCGTGGCTGACCGGGACAGGGCTGTGAAGGCCGCGCAGGCGTAGGCGTCAGGTCCCCACGAGCCGGTCGACCAGCGCCTCGTGATGGAGGAAATCCGTCACGATCAGATCGGCGCCGGCTTTGACCAGGCGCCGTCGTTTGCGTGGATTGAGACCCTGCCGGCGCGCCTCATCGGCGGCGACCCCGAGGGTGAGCGCGCCCCGGTCGGCGGCCTCGCGGATCTCCACCGGGCCGTCGCCCACCACCAGGAGTTCGTTCCCTCGCAAGTCGTGGTCGTCGAGGATGCGTTGGATGATGCGTTGCTTGGTGTAGGCCTCGGTGTCGTCCATCGCCCCGTAGATCTCATCGCCGAAGAAGGGCCTGACACCCAACGCGGCGGCCTCCTGGAGGACGTACGTGTGATCGGTGCCGCTCGCCAGATAGAGCGAGACGCCCCGGTCGCGCAGGTCCCTCAGGAAATCGAGTGCACCGGCGATGGTGAGCGTCTGACTCACGTCCCCCGCCCGGCGCAGCCGCTCCCGTACCGGTTTGAGGAGGCGCTCGTTGTAGATGGCCTTGTACTCCCGCGCCGTGCGTGAATCGGGGTTGAGCCCGTGACGCTTCACGGCGTTCTCCAACCACGCCATCTGTTTGATGGTCAAAATGCCGGTTGAGCGATCGACGTAGTCCGCGACCTCGGCCTCAATCGCCGGATCGACGGACTGACCGCCGCCGATCATCTCGATCATCATGGGGATCATCACGTCCTCCCAACCGCGCCGGATGACGGAGAGGGTGCCGTCGAAATCGAAGAGCGCGTGGCGTACGCGTCCCAGCACGGCATCGGGGTTGAGAACCTCAATCCAGGATTCGTTCCGAAGTTCGGAGGCTGTAGAAACGTTGACTTGATTCATGGCGTGTCCTTTTCTTGACGGGCGAGGGTGTAGCGATCCAGGATCTCATCTGGGGATGCCGTGCCGGTGATGTTCAATTTCTCGACCGTGATGGACGCAGCCAGATTGGCAACCGCCCCGGCTTCCTCCGAGGATGCGCCCGCGGCCAACGAGCCGGTTAGCGCGGCGATAAAGGTGTCCCCGGCACCCACGGGATCCAGCGGTGGGTGCACGGGCCCCGCCGTGATGGGGCAGCAGCTTCCCGCCTCGCAGACCATCACACCGTCGGCCGAGAGGGTCACGAAGACCGACAGGTCGGTCCGCGCGCTCAGGCTCATGCCGCTCTCACAGATGGCCTCCGGTTCGACCTGGCGCGGATCCAGGTTGGGCGCCGTCACAGCCAGGGCCTCGGCCCAGTTCGGCTTAAGGACCATGGGCTGGAATTGCCCGATGTGCTGGCGCGAGTCAACGACGAAGACCGTGTCCGCATCGGCAGCTGCCAAATCGTTGAGCGCACGCCGCACCCGGGGCGTGATCACGCCGTGGATGTCCAGTTGATCCGCGACGACCAGGGCGTCCAGCGCTTGGATCTCCTCCGTGATAACCTCAATCAGACGTACCTCGAGTTCCTCCGTGAGCGGATGCGCGTTCTCGAAATCGATGCGCGCATCCTCCTGCTGGCTGTCGTACCCCTCCAGGATCGGCTTGATGAAGGTCGTCGTGCTCCGGTCGGGAGAGAACAACGCCCGGTCCGCTGCGATACCCCGCTCCTCCATCACGCGGCGCAGGATCTCCCCCCGCCAGTCCGCGCCCAGAACCGATAGCACGGGAACGTGACCGACGCCCAAGGCGACGAGATTGTCGGCGACGTTTGCGCCGGCGCCCGGCGAGTAGGTCTCGCGTAGAATCGGCCTCGGGAAGCGCGGGGTCTCCCGCGATAGATGCGAGAGGGTCATATCCGCGTACCAGTACGCGTCCAGGCCGAGATCTCCCACCACCCCAATGCGCAGGGACGCGATTCGGGCCAAGAGCTCCTTCAGGCGCGCCTCTGAGATACAATTTGCCGGTGACGTCGTGCGCTGCAAGTTGTCCGCTGCCTCTTTCTTCATCCGTCGTCCTCCCCAAAGAAGGTCACTTCCAACATCTCGCAGAGCGCGTGATAGAGCGCGATGTGGATCTCCTGCGCGCGATCGGTGCGGGCCGCCGGCGCCCGAACGGCGACGTCGACGAGGTTGCCCAGTCGCCCCCCACTGGATCCGGTCATGGCGATCGTGGTCAGACCGAGAGCCCGCGCGACCTCGACGGCGTAGACGACGCTGGCGGCGTTGCCGCTGGTGCTGATCGCCAGTAACACGTCGCCGGGCTGCGCCATCGCCAGCAGCTCCTGCGCGTAGCGCATATTGCGGTCCGGCATATCGTTCTCCACGGCGCTGGACAGGGCCTGATTCGCCCCCAGCACAACGGCTCGGAGTCCGCTCTCAAGGCTGCGGGCCAGACGCTCGCCGTCGGGCTCTCCCTCGAGGTTTCGGATTACCCACGGCGGCAAGGGCCGTGGATGGGCGTAGGATTTCAGCAGTTCCCCGGAGATGTGCAGCGCGTCGGCCATGCTTCCGCCGTTGCCGCAGAGATAGAGCGTTCCGGTGTGCTTGTACGCCGTGACAAGCGCGCGATACGCGCGCTCCAGGGCGGGACGTGCTTCTTCGAGGTTCGGATGGGCACGCCTCAGATGGTCGAGAATTGCGCTCGCCCGATCCGGCAGGGCCGCTGTCCCCACACGAGCCGGCTTGGGCGCTTCCGCCGGTAGGGCGGCGGTCACCTTCTGGTGGATGGTGGGAATCGTCATCCGGTGATCGCCGGCGACGTGGTACCCCTGCCCTCCTGACGACGTCGGGCGATTGATCACGTTCTTCCGGGGCCGGTAGTAGTAGACGGGTTCGTCTTTTGATACGTCGCTGCGGTAGTCGCCCAGTGCGACGAGGTCGAAGTTGGCCGTCGTGATGGGGGCGACGGGGTGGCCCAGATTGCGCGAGATTGCCACGGCTTTCAGGAAGACCTCAGCGCCGGTGACGGCGGAGCCGAGGTTAAGGTAGACGCCGCCCGCGAGATCGCTCACCGACGCGGTGAACAGGCGGAAGTCCAACCCACTCGTCGCGCCGAGGACTGCAAAGTCCGCAGCGGGATGCTGGTGGATGATGTCCGCACCCAGGGTCACGTGGATGGTCGCGGGCACGCCGAGGGCATAGGCATTGTAGAGCACGCTGACGTCGCGATGCGGGAACGCGTCTGGATGCCGGCTGATAAAGCGGCCGATGGACGCACCATAGCCCAATCCGGCGCGCGCGCCGGCTTTCAGCGCTTGATGCATCAACCCTCCGGTCTCCTCTGCCATCCCGAAGCTGCCATCCTCCAGCGCGTGGGGCACATCCTCGCTGGTGGCGCCGATGAGCGCCAGCTCGAAGTCGTGGATCGAGACGGCGCCGTTACCCGCCACGTGGGTGATCACGCCTCGACGCATCAGGTCGATGATCAGCGGCGACAGCCCCGATTTGATCACGTGCCCGCCCATCATGGCGATCACCGGGCGGTCGTCCCGCCGTGCGGCGATGATTTGATCGATGACCGCGTCGAGGTCCGGGTTCTCGACGGGGGGTACAGGGTCCCCCGGCGTCACGAGATCCTCCCGATGGACCAGGTTCTGACGCTCTCGGATGGGATAGGTGGCTACCTTCCGTAGATCGATTGGCTGCATGGAAAAAAATCCTTTCTCTTGGCCTCGGCGTCGGTGCACAGCGCGATGAGCCGCACCCACGCTTCGATTCTAGGGCAAAAGAAAGGGAATACAACCGGCGTCCCTCACTCCGCCCTCTCCGGCGCCCATCGTCGCGATTGTCAATTTGTCCCTTTCGGTTAAGCTTGCCTTTGTATGGCAGAGATTCAGACACTCCAGCAAGCCGTCACCAGCGATTATGAGGTCCACATTCCTGTCTTTGAGGGCCCCCTCGCGCTGCTGCTCCGGCTCATTGAGAAGAACGAGCTTGATATTACCAAGGTCGCGCTCGCCCAGGTCACCCATGAGTTTGTGGCCCGCGTCGACGAGATGCGCGACTCTCAGCAGATTGAGACGATCGCGGACTTTCTGGCTGTGGCTGCCAAGTTGCTCTGGATCAAGTCCAAGGCGCTGCTTCCCAGCCCGCCGGCGTCGGCGAACTTGGAGGACGAGGAAGAGGACGTCGGCGACGAGCTCGTCCGGCAACTGCGTACCTATCGGATGTTCAAAGAGGCGGCCCAGTGGCTGCGGGAGCGGGATCGTCTGGCGCTGCGTTCCTACGTCGGTATCACGCGGAAGCCTCGCCCCACGGAGTTCAACGTCGACATCGGCGACGCTACGCCGGAGACGCTGCGCGCTTTGGCGCAGGCCCAACTCTTTCCCTCCGATCAACCCCAACCCGAGGATGCGATTCAACGGCCCCGGATCTCGATCGTTCAGCAGACCCAATTGATCCGAGAGCGGTTGATGCGCTGGTCGCGGGTTGTCTTTCACAGGTTATTTGACGCCGACGCCACGCGTCTGGAGGCTGTGGTCACGTTGCAGGCTGTGCTGGAATTGATCAAGCAGTCCGCCGTGAAGGTTCAACAGGACTCGCTTTTCGGTGAGATCGTGATCGAGGCCCTGATTCCACCCGAGGAGATCGCGGTCAGGCGGAATGGATCAGAGGAGACGGAGGAATCCTCCTAAGGGCCTGTAAGAGAGCCAGTTCCCGTGCCGACGCCCCCGAGGATGGGGGCTGGAAGCGTTATAGTCGGGAAGTTATATGGTTGCGAACCCTAAGCGTAACGTAAGTCGTGCGGGGATCAGCGAACCTTTCTTCTTAGTCGCCCGTTGATTCAGCCTCTTCTTCGTCCGGTTCGTGGTACGGAAGCAGGAAGGAAAACGTGCTCCCCTCTCCAGGCGTGCTCTCGACCCAGATGCGCCCTTTGTGCTTTTCGATCACCGACTTCACGATGGCCAGGCCTAATCCCGTGCCCTGAATATCCTCGGTGTTCGGGCTTTGTACGCGGTAGAAGCGCTCGAAGATCTTGGGTTGGGCCTCCGGTGGAATCCCGATCCCGTTATCGCTGATCGAGACGAAGATGTGATGGTCATTGCGGCGGGCCTCGATCCGGATCCATCCACCATGCTCATTATATTTCATCGCGTTGCTCACCAGGTTGTCGAAGATCTGCTGGAGTCGCCGCCGGTTGCCGTGCACCCACAACGTGTTATCCGGCAAGTGGGCCGAAAGCTCCAGATCCTGGTTCTCCGCTTCGACCTGGTTACTTTCCACCGTGTGACGGATCATCGCGTCCAGGCGTAGGGGTTTCATCTCGAGGTCGTAATCGGCCTCGATACGTCCGATGTCGAGCAAATCTGTGATTAGATCCGTGATGTGATCGAGACTGACCATCGCTTTGTGAATGAACGTCTCCTGCATGTCGGTCAGGGGCCCGGCGCGGTTCAAAAGTGCGATGTACCCCTGAATAGTGGTCAGGGGCGTCCTCAGATCGTGGGATACGGTGGAGACGAACTCCGACTTAAGGTGGTCGAGTTCCTTAAGGTGGGAGATATCCTGCATCACGATAATGTGCCCGACCTGGGCGATTTCGCTCAACTGGGCATTGTAGACCTGACCGCTGCTGAGTTCGATCTCGGCGCGCGGGTTCTCCGCCTCCGTGATCCCATCGTCGAAAAGCTCCAGGAGCTTCGTATGGGTGATAACCTCCTCTAAGGGTTGCCCCTGTGCCTCAGGATCCAGGGAGAAGATCTCGGTTGCGGTCTCGCTCCACAGCCAAAGATGGTTGGCGGTGTCGGTCACGATGACCGCCTCCGAGGCGTGTTCCAGCACGGCGCTTAGTTTGACCTTCTCGGAGCGGATCCCGTCAAAGAGCCGGGCGTTCTCAAAAGCGATGGCGGCGAAGTCTCCCACTGAGGAGAGAACGAAAAGCTGTTGTTCGTTAAAAGGGTCGCTTTCCACGTGGTTGACCACGCCCAGGACGCCAATGGGGCCGCGTCCGGGTGCGTTGAGGGGCACGTAAAGCAAGCCCTGGACGAGCAATCCTGTCCCAATCCTGGTTTCACGGTCGAGCATCACCGGGTGACCCGATCGTATGACCTGCCAGGCCACCGCGTCGGAGATCCGCTCGTGGATCTGGCGGGCGAAACGCTCGTCTCGACGTTTTGCTATCCGGAGGTAGAGCTCTGCGTCCTCCTGCAAGATGATGAATCCCTCGTCTGCCCCGGTGATATTGACCGAGGAGGCGACGACTTGATCCAGGACCTCGCCGACCTCCAGAGAGGAGGTGATGGACTTGCCGATCGTGTAAAGCAGATTGATCTCCTGAAGCCGCTGGTTCAAACGGCGATTGGCTTCCGCCAGGGCGTCCTCCGCCGGATCGATCGGATCCTCGGGCCTCGACCTGAGCGTGGCTGTGATATGTTCGCGCAGACGGTGGGGTTCAAACGGATAGGGAATGAGAGCTTGAGGGTTGAAGGGCAGCCATCGGTTGAGATCTCCGACCGATACTTCCTCGGGGACGATGAGCAACAGCGGGGCGCTGCACGACGTCGCTTTGAGTGATTCGATCAGGGCGCCGGGATCGGATGGGATCTCAATCACGAGGAGATCGGGGTGATCCTGAACCGCACCCGCGAACTCCGCCGGCTCGGCGAAATAGGCTGCGGTCACACCCTGAGGTAGGGTGAGTGAGATCTCCCGGGTTATGGACGATTCCGTGCTATAGACGACGATATGGGCATCCTGGACGCTTGGCGCCGCATGTCCCCCTGACACCGTCTCCATCGGATTCCTTTCCTTCGACCGACTTCTATTAATCATAATAGGTCCGCAAGATCCGGCAAGTGTTGGTTACAGGTTGCGGATTGCATTTTGCGGCCTGCAACTCGGAACCCCTTCATCCCGTATTATAATATAGGTGATGGCAAGAAGGTATCTCTTACCGTGTAGAGGAGAAGATGGATGCGATTACTTGTCCGCTGGGTGATAAGCGCGCTCTCGTTGTTCGTTGCACAATGGGTCATACCGGGTATTCGTGTCGATGACAGCAAGGGGTGGGTCGTCTACGCTGGGATGGCGATCATCCTCAGTCTCGTCAATGCCCTGGTCCGTCCGCTGCTCAAGCTGCTGACCTGTCCGCTGATTTTGCTGACGTTGGGCCTCTTTACGTGGGTCATCAATGCGCTGACGCTGTTGTTGGCATCCACACTTGCGAATCGGGTTTTTGAAGTGGGGTTCTACGTCAACGGTTTCTGGCCTGCCTTCTGGGGTGCGCTGATCGTGAGTGTGGTCAGCGTGGTGCTCAACATCTTTGTAGAGGACGATAACGAGGACCGCCGCCACCGCCGGGACTGAATGCCTACGTCGAACGGAATCTGAGCGATAACGTCACGTCATAGACGCGCGCGAGGCCATGCCTCGCGCGCGTTTTTCTCGTGTTGGAAATCCCCTAGGATCCTCCCGTCCGTCCCTAGGCCTTGACAGACTTGGGCTTGGTGTTACTGTCCCAGCAGGGATCGTCCTCGTTGGGATATGGCGTCCTCAAGTTTGTTCAGGATCTCACAAAGTCATTTAACAAGGAGCCTTATGCGTTTGATCGACGTGATTCGACAGAGCCCCCGGCGGCTGGTGATGCCGCTGATGGGATTTCCCGGTATTCAACTCACCCATTCCACAATCTGGCAGAATATCTTCAACGGTGAACTCCAATCTCGAACGATTCGTGCTTTGGTCGATCGATTTGAGCCGGATGGCGCCTTTTTTATAATGGACCTGGCGGTCGAAGCCGGCGCGATCGGGCTTCCGGTTACCTTCTCCCTCAACGAGTCCCCGACCGTCTCCGCCCATCCGGTGCGGGACGTGTCGGATCTTGCCCAGTTTCGCGTCCTGGATCCGCTTCACGATGGGCGGATGAGGGCCTATCTGGATGCGATGCGGCGGCTGCAGGATTGGGATGGGCTTACCGGAGCCTACGTGACGGGACCGTTCACCCTCGCCGGGTTGATGATTGGGGCTACGGAGATCGCGATGGCGACCTTGGACAAACCGGATCTGGTCCATGTCGCGGCCGAGTTTGCGCTGGAGGTGGTCATTCCTTACGCCAGGGCGCTGATGGATGCCGGGGCCGATCTGATCTGTATCCTGGAGCCGACGGCGATGTTCCTCTCACCGACCGCGTTCCGAACCTTCTCCGGGGCCTACGTGTCACGGCTCATCGACGCTCTGGAAACGATGACGCTTCTCCACATCTGCGGGGACACCGCGCACCTGGTGGATGCGATGTGTGAAACGGGGGCGGATGGCCTCAGCCTGGACGCACCGATGGATTTTCCGGCGACGGCCGAGCGGATGCCAGGGGAGGTCGTATTGGTAGGGAACGTCGATCCGGTTGAAGTGATGGCCCAGGGAACGCCCGCGAGCGTTCGCGCCTCGGTCGAGGGCTTGCTATCGAGGATGGCCCCTTATCCGAATTTTATGCTGAGTACGGGCTGCGACTTGCCGCCGGAGACCCCGCTGGCAAATATCCAGGCCTTCATGGATGCCGGTCGCGGAGGATCGGGGTGAGATGGGAGGTCACCGGCTCACTTCTTGCTCAAGTTAGGAGAGATGGCGGATGCGATCTCGTCGCCGGAGGGTAGGTTGAGCTGGATTTGAGGCAAGGGTTTGCCTACAATGACCTTTAAGGCTTTTGGGACGATCACGGCTTCTAGACTGCCATGTCCTATGGGGTCGCCATCCCCCTGGACCGGCAGCGCGGGGTCGCTGCTCACAGTGACCCGTTCCGTCGCGGTCAAACAGTGATAGCGAGGATCGCGTTGGGGCCGGCCTAGCAGTGCGTCCCCTATCAGCCTGATGTAATCCCAGGCTGTGCGGGCCCGGATGATGCAGATACCCATTTTGCCGTCGTCAATAGCGATCTCCTCGCTCAGACGAAGGGCGGGGAAGCCCATGATGCCGCTGTTGGCGATGATGACGTCCGAGGCATTGGCACGATGGGTTCGGCCATCAACCTGTAACGTGAAGTGCGTCGGCTGCACGCCCAGCAGCTTTTGGATGCCCGTCCAGACATAGGCCAGGAAGCCAAATTGGCGTTTTTCGTCGCGCTTGGTGTCGTGCATCGCCGCCGCGCTCGTTCCGATGCTGATATTGAGAAAGAAGTGGCGGTCGTTGATCCGCAGTGCGTCGATCTCTCGGGTCTTGTGGGGGCCCACGAGCAGGCGTATCGCCCGAGGAGACATCAGGGGAATTTCCAGGTCGCGCGCCAGCACGTTCCCGGTACCCGCCGGGATGAGGCCGAGGGGGACGCCCGTGCTCACCAAACCGTCGGCTACCTCAGAGACCGTCCCATCTCCGCCGGCTGCCACGACCATATCCGGTCGGCTCTCGACCGCTTGGCCTACGATTTTAGGGATCTGTTCTTGTTCTTCGGTGCGATGGATCTCCAGCGTCCACCCTGAGGACTCAAACCCCCGGGTGATACGTCGCTCCAATCGCTCGGGATCGGTGGTGCCGGCGACCGGGTTGAGGACAACAAAAGCATGGGGCTTTGTCATCTCCCCTCCCGGATGTTTTGGATCGCTTCAGCAAGGTGGGCGCCGAACAGCAGGATGATCGCCCCAAGATAGATCCAGAATTGTAAGGCAACGACGGCTGCCAATGACCCGTAAACCAAATCGTAGCGCAGGAGCCCGGCGCTGAGGAAGGACGTAAATCCGACCCGGATACCCTCCCATCCAAGCGTTGCCAGGCCGCCGGCCCAGAGAGCCGGGGGCCACCGGACCTCTGTGTCGGGTATCCATCGGTAGAGATTGACCAGCAGGATCATCGTAAGGAGCGGCTGCATAAGCCGAGTCCCGATCCGCCATATCCGCTGACCGAAGAGATCGATGTTGCCAAACGGCAGTTCGATGGATTCAGGGATGAACTGCAAGGCTGTCGTGGCGATCATGGAGAGCAGCAGGAGAAACACCAGGGTTCCGACCATCGCCAAGCCGAGCAGGCGTTTTCGAATGAAACCCGGCGCTTGCGCCTGCTCCCAGGCCCGGTTGATGTGTTGGGTCAGGGTCGCGAAGGCGTTGGTTGCCGACCACAAGGCGCTGATAAATCCGATACTTCCCACGGTCGTCCGCCGTTCCAGGGCGGTCTCGAGATTGCGGGCGATGAGCTCTCGGGAGACGGGGATGGCTTGCGAGACAAAGTTGACCGCCTGCTGAAACGCGGCCTCCTCGCGCAGAAATGAACTTGCGACGGCGACGAGAATCAGTAGCAGGGGAAAGAGCGAGAAGAAGACATAGAACGCCAACCCCGCAGCGGCTTGGGAGCTTCGATTGGCACCAAAATTCTCTAGCGTACGGCGCACGATCTGGAGGATACCCCCGGTGCGCTCGTTGAGATCATGATAGAGATTGCGAAGTTTGTGCAATAGTTCTGTTCCGGTTGCTTTGAGTTCTTGGATCCACGCCTTCATATCTAAGGGCTACCTCAGTTCTCCGGTACGAGCACAACCCGATTACCCGCTCCATGGTACACGTAGTGGTCGCCATTGGTCTCCAGCACGATGATATAGCCAGGGGTGACGACCTGAGCATACGACTCGCCCGGCTTTGGAACGCCCAGGCTCGTATCGCTGAATTCCGTGGCTTCCACCTTGACAACTGTAATCTTTTTCTTTGGGATGTCCACTCGGTCGTGAAGATCCGCCACGGCTTTATCGACCAGGGGTTGGGCATTGCCATAGTTTTGGGGCTGCCGACACCCTATCAACAGCATGGCGATCGCGCACAGGAAGATAAGCGAGGAGGTTATGCGTTTCATCATTTTCGTCTCCTTTTTGTGTTGTCGCCCTTGGATCCATCTGTCAGTAGCGGTATTCACGGGGTGGCTTGCGCAGCTCCTTGGTCCGACTGCGATGTTGTTTGTCCTGGAGCCGCTTTTCGTCGGCAGATTTTGGAGGTTGGGTCTCTTTGCGCGGCTTGGGCTTTTTAGCGGCTTGCCGGATGAGTTTGATCAAGCGCCGCTTTGCCTCCTTCCGATTCCGATGTTGAGAGCGGTGCTGATTAGCTTCAATGATGATTTCCCCTTCCTGGGTCAGTCGGTTGCCGGCCAGGTTCAGCAGCCGCTCGCGTACAGCCTGGGGTAAGGAGGGCGAGTGCGCCGCGTCAAAACGAAGCTGGACAGCGGTCGCTGCCTTGTTGACGTGCTGTCCTCCCGGTCCCGAGGAACGCACGAAATTGTAATCCAATTCTCCTTCGTGCAGGAGGATATGAGGAGTGACACGGATAACCATAGCTCCAATCGCTTCCATAGCTGAGATAAGAAAGGGGGGCTCCTGCATACAGATAGCCGGTACCCCTCCGGGCTGAGCTTCAGGAGCCTCCCCTGTCGTGCGATGATGCTGGACGATGCGTCTGAGGACGATGTGTCTCAGGACGTTGCGTCTCAGGACGTTGCGTCTCAGGACGTTGCGTCTGATCGTTAGATGGCGTTATTTCTTCACAAATGCAGATTTGATTGTATCCACCAGACCCGAGTCCGCTTCCTCTTCTTCCTCTGGTTTTTCGCCCTTTTTGTACCACTGTGCGGACTTTTCGTCCTTGACGTAATCGCGTTTGACGGCGTTCCATCCGTCCCGATGGGCGACAGCTTCCTGACCCATCTCACCCCCCTGGCTCTCCTCGTACGTCTCCCAGGATCTCTGATAGGTCTCGAGATAGATGCGCTGCCCCTCCTCGGGCAGGATGTCCTTTATCGTGTTTGGCAGCTCTGAAATTGTCTGATAAGGTCCGTTGCTCATATGATTTCCTTTCATCGCGTCACTCGCTGCGCCATTTTAGGAATCGTGGGATACGGTTGTGGGATACGTTTGTGGGATACGGTTGTGAATCAGTATCGGAGCACGGCTGCTAATGGGCCGTCACCAGGCATCTCGTCTAATTCGACGGCGTAAACCTTAGCCCCGTTGAACATCGCGTGAATGGCTGCGACGTTCAAGAGGTCCTCATCACCGGGCTGACGTTCGTCGTGGATCTCAACGGCACCGCGTCCCTCTTGGGTGCGCTCAAAGGTTCCCCATACGTGAGTATCGAGGAGGACAAAGAGCAGGTCAACGCGTTTGTAGAAAGCGGCAGGGACGACTGTCTCTACCTCGGTCGCGACCTGGTCGCTGCCCGATCCCGCTAGAGAGAGGTAACGATTCTGAGCTTCGCGACGGTCCGCTTGAAGTTGCGGTTCGACGATTTCCCACGCTCGATCGTGGAGCGTCTTCTCATCCAGGGCGTCCGGATCGACAGGGATGCCCTGGTCTGCGAGATAGGGATAATGGTTGACCTGCCGGTACATCGGCAGTAAGTACTCCACTCCCGCCAGGACAAGCGGCGCCGTCTCACCGTCAAGCAGCTCTTGAACGCCCTCGTCGACCTGTTGGAAGTAAGGGATCAGTTCATCCTCCTCCTGGATTTCGATCGCGCCCTGACCATGAAAGACCGCCGGTCGCGAACCCATCCCTCCGGGCGTCACCGTGGTTGTATGAAACTGCAGTCGCTGCTCTCGTAGTTCCGGTTCCAGGAAGTCGGCGAGACCTTCAGGTACGTCCTGAAGCTCCAGTTGGCTCATCGCAAATCGCGAGCCTTGGTAGATCTTCATCGCTTCATGATCCAGCGAAAGCAGGTAAAAACGCCCGTTTTCAAAGACCAGCGGCAGAAGGGGTTTAAGGTGAAACCGCTCGGCGACGACGACTAACGGCTCAAACTCCAAAGGCAGACGGTAGAGGTGAAATTGATCCCCCGTGCGGAAGATCGCCAGACCATCCCACTGATACTCCCAAAAGAGACGGTTGGATATCAGTTCACGAACCGGTTCGAGGATCTCGTCGATCTCGGTTGCCTCTAGACCTTGGGCCTGCATCTCCGCCTCGGCTTGCTCGAGCAGATCTTTGAGCAGGATCGGATCCTGTTCGACCTCATCGCTTGCCCGGTGCGTGGGCATAAAGAGGGAAAGACTTCCCTCTTCATGCGCCCCAGCTAATATGCGTATGTCACGTCGCTGTAGTAGGGTCATAAGTATCGTATCTAGCTTTCACTCGCTTCGTCGTTATTCTCTTCGCGTTCGGCCTTGGGGACATACGGCTCTTGGTCGTGGCGTACGTCCAGGCTGCTCACGCCGGGCATTAACTCGCGCACCCGATCTCGCAGGCCGTCATTCTCGACCTCTGTCATCTGGTAGAACTTTCGCTTGCGCGACTTCCGGCGCTTGCGTCGGAAGTGGGACTTCCCGGCTCGCGTCCGCATAAGTTTACCCTTCCCACCCTTGGTGCGGCGAAAACGCTTGGACGTCGCTTTATGAGTCTTCATCTTAGGCACGGTGCACAATCTCCTTTACCACTTGGTGAACTAACAACTAACACTCACCTTGTATTATAGTACAAAATGCAATTAACTTAACATAACAGTGCGGGCGAAGGGCAAGAAGCGATTCCCAATCCCACCCACCGACCTATTTATCGTCTCTATATGCTTCTGATTCTATCCTAGCATATTCGGATACTATCAACGGGTGGAGAACGTTGGGGTTGTTTCCGACAAGCGTTGGGAAAGTTGGTGTTAGGTTGACTCGGGGACAGGACGGGTGTTGCCTATTTGACGGGAAGCCTGATGATAAAGCTGCTGCCCTCTTTCGGCTGGCTTTTGACGTCGATGGTGCCGCCGTGATCCTCTATGATCGATTGGCTGATAAAGAGTCCCAATCCCAGGCCATCGGACTTTGTCGTCTGAAACGCCTCGAAGATGTGCATCTGATCTCTGGGAGGAATCCCGATGCCGGTATCTTTGATGATGATTTTGACCCCATCGGACGGCATCAGCGGCAAGGTCCGCAGGCTGAGCGTACCGCCGTTCGGCATCGCGTCGATCGCGTTGAGGATCATATTGAGGAATACCTGTTGTAGCCGGCCTGGCACCGCTTGGATATCTGGCACGTCAACGTCGAGGTCGGTTTGGACGCTGACCCCTCGTTCCTCACACTGCTTGCGGGTGATGGCAATGACCTGACGGATGACCTTGCGCACGTCCGTGCGTTTCCAATATCCTTCTTTCGAGCGGCGATTCAGATCTCGCAAGCGAATGACGATGTTCGCAGCGCGCTTGAGCTCTTGTGAGGCCATCTGCAGGTAGAGGTCGATGTTTTCATCTCTCACCCTCGCTTCCTCGGCAAGACCCAGGCAACCGATGGCCGTTTGTAGGGGATTGTTGATCTCGTGGGCCAATGACGTGGCCAGTCGACCGGTGAGGGCGAGCTTTTCGGTCTGGACGAGGGCGAGCTGGGCCGCGCGCTCCTCGGTGATGTCGTCAATCATGACCAACGTCATAGGGGAAGGATTGGATGGCTCGTTCACGAGCGCTCCTGTGATCCGGACCCATACCGTCTCGTCGTCCGAACGCACCAACCGACAATCCAGTTTGCGGGCCTGCGCTTCTCCTTGCAGCAGGTCGACATTTTGTCCTGGTCGGTCGTCGATATCCTCGCAGTGGATGTGGTCGTAGAAACAGGTCTTCTTCAATGACGCACCATCCCGTCCGATCATGGTACGGAGTTTCGCGTTGCTCTGAATGATACGGTCTTCTTCGTCGAGAAGGGCGATGCCGACCGGGGCTTCTTCAAAGATGACCCGGAACCAGGCCTCGCTGGTCCGAAGGGCAGCGGTCCGCTGCGCGATTTGTTCCCCCAATTCTTGATGAGCAGCTTCGAGCTGCATTTCAAGCTTCTGCTCAGGCGGGCGCTTGCCATCGAGCTCGTATCTGATGTCACGGAGTAAGGTGGGCAGGTTCTTTAATTCGATGGGGAGGTCGTCACCTTGCTCGCGCAGGGCGATCTCTGCCCTTCGTAGGCGCTGCAAAACGTCAGGATGATCCGCGCGCTTCTCGTTGGACGTCACGTTTACCCCATTCCGTGTAACCTGCTGATTCGTGTCACAGATATACGCCTCATAATGAAGTATAGGAGGTAGCACAGCACGGGTCAATGCCTCTGGTGGTTAACCACCGTAATCCACCCTCTATCCTATCGTAGATCCAACTTTGCCAACTCATCTCAATCCTGTCACCATCTCAATCCGTCCGCAACCCGCGCTATTTCCTTGGATACTATGAGTATGGATGGACGAGTGCTCTCAGGCTGCTGCTTGTGCCAGCGTCGATGAACCCATGTGAATTATCGTCATAGAGAAGAAGCTTATTTCTTGAATTCGCGCGAGGCTCGTGTTATCATTTTAATAAATGAGAGTTCCTACTGACCATGGATCCGGTTTTCAGGCAGGTCCTACAATGTTTTACAAGAATTCTGTTCTACAAGGTTAAGGAGGCGTCATCATGACCGTCGAGCGTTATCGATTGGAACCATCGAAGCTGTATAAGCGTACCGATCTTGAACAACTGGATTTTGAGACGACGGGTGATTTGGATACGCTTGAGGAAGCGGTCGGGCAATCCCGAGCCGTGGACGCGATTCAGTTTGGGATGGGTATTGACAAGTCCGGTTACAACATCTATGCGTTGGGCTCATCGGGGTTGGATAAGCGCGGTGTGGTGCGCAGGTTCTTTGAAACCCGGGCGAAAGAGGGAGAGACGCCATCGGACTGGTGCTACGTTCATAACTTCGAACAGACCCATAAGCCCCGGACGATACAGTTTCCTCCGGGGAAAGGCGTTGTTTTTCGGGACGATATGGCGGACTTGGTCGAGGAGATCCGTACGGCCCTCTCGGCGGCGTTCGAGAGTGAGGAGTATCAGACGCGCCGCCAATCGATTACGCAACGGTTCAGGGAGCGCCAATCTGAGGCGTTCGAGCAGCTTCAAGAGCGGGCACAAGAGGAGGATATGGCCCTGATTCGGACGCCCGGGGGCATTGCGGTCGCTCCGGTACGGGAAGGGGAGGTTCTCTCCCGTGAGGAGATTCAGGAGCTGTCCGAGGAGAAGCAGGAGGCGATTCAGGATAAGATTGAGGACCTGCAGGAGGAGATTCAGCAGATTCTTCAGCAGGTGCCGAGTTGGCAGCGGGAGATGCGGCAGGAGCTGGAGGACCTCAACCGCGAGATGGCAGACTTCGCCGTGGGGGCGTTGATCGACGAGCTTCGCGAGAAATACACGGACTACCCCGACGTGGTTGATCAACTTGATCACGTACAAGAGGATGTCGTTGAAAACGCCGAGGACTTCTTGCCGTCGGCGGATAACGGTCAGCAGCAGCGGATGATGGAAGCGATGACCGGGCAGCGTCATCCCGAGCTGAGCCGGTACAAGGTCAACGTGTTGATCGATCACAGTGAGACGGAGGGCGCACCGGTCGTCTACGAGGACAATCCAACGTATCAGAACCTGATTGGCCGCGTGGAGCATCGTGCGCAGATGGGGGCGTTGACCACGGATTTCTCACTGATCAAGCCCGGAGCGCTGCATAGAGCCAATGGCGGCTATTTGATCCTCGACGTTCGGAAGGTTTTGACCCAACCCTATGCGTGGGAGGGGTTGAAACGGGTGCTGAGAAGCGAGGAGATCAAAATCGAGTCGTTGGGGCAGCAGTTGAGTTTGATCAGCACGGTCTCGCTTGAGCCTGAAGCGATTCCATTGGATGTCAAGGTCGCCCTATTTGGGGATCGGATGCTCTATTATCTGCTGTGGCAGCTCGATCCTGATTTCGCCGATCTCTTCAAGGTGGCTGCGGATTTCAACGAAGAGATGGATCGTGATCCGGCGAATCAAACAATATACGCCAAGCTCATCGCTACCCTGATTCAACGCGAGGACCTTCCCAGCTTCGACCGTGGGGCCGTCGGGCGGGTGATCGAGCGCAGTGCGCGTATGGTCGGCGATGCGGAGAAAATGACGACCCATACGAGGGCATTGACCGATCTTCTTACCGAGGCTGCCTACTGGACCCAAGAGAACGGTCGGGAGGTGGTGAGCGAGGACGACGTGCAGCAGGCCATTGATCATCAGATCCATCGGCTCGATCGGGTGCGCGAGCGCGTTCAGGAGAATATCCTGCGCGACACTTTGCTTGTCGATACAGAGGGTGAAGAGGTGGGTCAGATCAACGGTTTGTCTGTGTTGTCGTTGGGTAACTATATGTTTGGCCGTCCTACCCGCATCACGTCCCGAGTGCGGCTGGGGAAGGGACAGGTCGTCGATATCGAGCGAGAGGTGGAACTGGGAGGCCCGCTGCACTCCAAGGGTGTGATGATTCTCACGGGTTTCTTGAGCGGGCGATACGCACGTTCTAATCCGCTCTCCCTCTCCGCTAGCCTCGTCTTTGAGCAGTCATACGGCGGGGTTGATGGGGATAGCGCATCCTCGGCCGAGCTCTATACGCTGCTTTCGGCCATATCCGAGGTGCCGATTAAACAATCCCTCGCCGTGACCGGGTCGGTCAACCAACACGGTCGTGTTCAGGCGATCGGCGGTGTGAACGAGAAGATTGAGGGCTTCTACGATATCTGTGAGGCTCGGGGCTTGACCGGCGATCAAGGGGTGCTGATTCCCGCATCCAACGTGAAGCATCTGATGCTTCGGCACGACATCGTGGAGGCCGTTGAGGAAGGACACTTCCATATCTACGCGATTGAGACGGTCGATCAGGGTATCGAGATCCTGACGGGTGAGCCTGCCGGTGAGCCCGACGAGGATGGTGAGTATCCTGAGGACAGCATCAACGGTCGAGTGCTTAAGCGATTGAAAGCGATGGCGGAGAGGCGTCAGTCGTTTGAGGCCGCCTCCGCTGAGGAGGACGAAGTGTGAATGAGCAAGAGCAATCTCCGACTATCCGTCGGATTGTAGTAGCGCTGGATGCATCTCCGCACAGTGACGCGGCGTTGGAAGCGGCATTGCAGATGGCGGCCCGATTTGAGGCGGAGTTGCTTGGGTTATATGTGGAGGATGTCGATGCCCTACGCACGGCTCGGATTCCCTTCGCGCGTGAGGTCGGTGGATATTCAGGCCGAAGTCGCTCGATAAGTGCCGAGGATCTGGAGCGCAAGTACCGCGCTCGGGTCCGTCAGATCCGCCGTGAGTTTCGGACTCGCTCCCATCGGGCTGCGGTCCATGCCGCCTTCCGGGTTGTGAGGGATAGGATTAACCGTGCGATCCGCTCTGAGGCATCAGAGGCGGATATGCTGATCGTGGGGCGATCCGGTTGGTCTCAAGTGGGCCGGCTGCGCTTTGGATCCACGGCCCGGTTTGTGTGCTGCCAGGACGTGCCCAGTATGACCCTTGTTTTGCACCGGGGGGCCGAACTACGGGCACCCTTTTTGGTGGTCTTTGACGGGTCCCTATGGGCCCGTCAAGCCTTGCACGTGGCTTCGCGCTTAGCCGAGGTCCAACCGCTTCCGCTCGAAGTGCTGCTAATTGCAGAGAAGACGGAGCATATCCAAGAATTGCGGGACGTCGCGCGGGTGGAACTGCAAACCCACGAGGTGGCAATTCGCTTCCACGTGTTGAGTGCGTCCAACGTGATGCGCCTCGTCGATGCGATTCATCGAGTTCGCGGTGGGACGCTCATCGTGCCGGCGAGTGTGCCTCTTATCGAAGAGGAGGATGCGTTGATCACGCTGCTGGAGGACGTAGACGTTCCGGTGTTGTTGGTACGTTGATCGCTAGGTTCGAACGCGGGGCCGATTCGATCGGCCCCGCGTTGTAGTCTCCCCTTACTTGGCCTCCAGGAGCAGCGCTTCGGCTTTTGCCAGATCGGGATCTCGTGCTTCGTAGACGTCCGCCAGCGTCCACGTGACCGGGACGTCCGGCTTGATACCCTGGCCTTCAATCTGTCTGCCGTCCATCCGGTGGAGCGTGCCCGTGGAGAAACGGGCCTGGCGGTCCCCGACCAGTTGGAAGGTGACCGGATTGCCGCTGGCGCCGGCGGTCCGCCGTCCCACGGTCCGTGCCCGCCCGCTGTCTACCAGTGAAGCGATGAAGCTCTCGGACGTGCTCATATTCGAGCCGTCGATCAGCAGGACGATCGAGCCCTCATAGACGGGCTGGCGGGGTTGGATCCTTAAGGGTAAGGTCCGGCGCCAGACGTATAAAGGCAGGCGGCGCCGAAACTTGAAGTAACCATAGGTGAAGGGTTCCCACAGCAGTCGAGCGGCGATGGGATCGGCGTAGAAGGTGCTGCCGCCGCCGTTACCCCGCAGATCGATGATCAATCCTGGCGTGTCCATCAGGGCGTCGAGGTGGGCGTCAAACGTATCGACGTCTCCTCGGCTGCGCCCAAAGGTGGGAATGCGGATGTAGCCCAATCCTGAAGGCAGTTGTCGGCTGACGATCTCACCGCTGACGATGGGCTCCAGGTAGGACCAGAAGACAACCTCCCCCTCGGTGTTTTCGGATGTCCTTTCCTCTGGACAGGTCAGGGTGGTGGATCGCTCTGCGCCTTTCGGGGTTTTGTAAGTGACGGTCTGGCTCTCGCCCGGCGGGAGGGTCAGGAGGCGCTCAAAGGCCCGTTGACGACGCTGCCAGGGGGTGGAACCGATGCGGAGGCGCGGGTCGACCGTTTCGAGAAGTTCGGAGACCGGTTGCTGGTCCACCGTCAGGATCACCGAGCCTATCGAGAGCCCGACCTCCTGGGCATCCGGGCCTACCACGCTGACCATCGCCTGCCCCTCGATCTCCCGCGTGAACGCGAAGCCACACGAGGCGTCGATGACCTGTGAGGGGGTGAGGTTGGTGTGCGCATCGTTGAGCTCGGCTAACATCGCGGCGACGGCCGCATAGTAGTCTGCGTCTCGGGTCGCTGCATCAACTTTGGGTCGATAGCGATCGACGACCGCGTCCCAATCGACGCCTTTGAGCTCGAAGTACGGGTACGTTTGAGCGATAGCCTCGGTGAGTCGATTGAAGTTATGAGCATAGTCCTTATGAGCATAGTCCTTATGAGCATAGTCTTGGTTAAGGGGCGGAAAGAACCCCACGCTGTGGAGTTGAGCGACGGTAAGCCCCCCCACGATGAGGAGGGCCGTTAACATCCCACCCAGCATCCAACGCTTGAGGGTCCGCGCCTTATCGGGGCGACCGAGAACTACCATACGCTGTTGGTGGAGCCAGAGCCCGCCCATAAGGAGCCCCGCGAGCATGGCTGCGATGGCTGCGACCGGCATAGCCGCCTCCATCGGCCCCCAGACCAGAGCCGCCCCGCCGACGGCGGCCAGAACGCCATTGAAAACAATCCACAATAGACGACCTACAGCTTGAAGAGGGTGCTTTTTGATCCACGTGGTTGTTGAATGTGTCATTGTGTCTAGGTTCCTTATTGGAGAGAGGCGCCGCAGTGGCGGCAGAATTTGTCGTCCTCTTGGACGGGTTTCCCACACTCGGGACAATATGCATCCGCGCCTTGACCACCCACACCGGATTTGATGACGTCAGATTCGGATGTCGAGTCCACGTCGACTTCATAGAGGGGAACGCCCTGCTCGCTGAACGCATTGTAAAAACTGACGGCGGCGCCGATCAGTCCGACCGCAATCCAGAGGATCTTGAAGATCCCTACGGCACTTCCCATCGGACCGCCTATGCCCATGGTGCCGGGCATCATAACCAGACCGACGATCATCACGACGAGCATAAGAAGCCCGCCAATCAGCGAGCGAGTCTTTCCGGGGCGAATTCGCATAGAACTTTAACCTCCTCTGAAAGTAAGATCCGCTTGTAGTAGGCGATTCATCGCCGTGATTCTCTTCCAAGCGAATGCGCAATTCAAACACGTACGGTGCTAAAGACGCCTACGGGTAAGGAAAGCACTTACCTAACTACACGCACGTTTTCATCATTGTTGGCGAGCCGTAGGCTCGTGGAAACTCCTTGGATGATTGGTTGTCTGACACCGCCTTAACTCGCCTGCGCCGAGAGGGTCCATTCCCGCCAGGCCAGCGTCCACATCGTGGAGAAATAGGCGGCGATAGCCCCCTGGATCAGGAGAAGCACGGGCCATAGGATGCAGCAAAGGGCCATGAAGATGCCCGGCAGGATCATCACCAAACCTATACCGATGTTAAGCACGACCTGAATCAAGAAGAGCACCAAGGCCGACCCTAGATTTCCGAAGAGCACATTAAGCCCACGCTTATACGCGTCAAAGACGCCTGCCTGCTCGATCATACATGCTCGGTTTGCGAAAGTGCGTAATAGATTCAAGATGAAGATCAGGGGCGTCAGAATGCACCCTAACAGCCCGAGAAATCCGAAGACACTTACGTTCAAAGGCACCCGCACCGATTCGCCAAGACCCGGTGCCACACCGGACGCGACCAGGAATACAAAGAGTGTCCCCATGGCCAAGATGAGTGCCGGGATGCCGGGCAGGACTGCGATCCCCAGGAGGGTCCACCCTCGTCGCCATCCGGCTCCCAGTGCCGCCCCAAAGCTGGACTGTCCGCCGTCGGCCAGGGTATCGGCCCCTGCGATGAGTCCGCCTCGGGCTATCGTCGAGATAACCCACACGGTCAGCCCCATCAGCACGATGAGACCGATCACCAGGATGACCACGGCCCCGGGAAGACGGGGCAGGCGAAGGTTTTCGAACCCACGCCATGGTGGCATCTCAGGGAACTGCGGTGCGTCCGGTGGCTGCTGGGGCATAGACGGGGTGTTGACATTGAATCCACTTCCCCCCGAGGCCCCGGTTCCGCTTCCGGTCCCCAAGGCCACGAGCACGCCCAGCAGAATTAGAAACTTGTGGTTCCAGATAATCTCCCATGTACGGCTTAACAGCGATCCATAGTCCATGATGCCTCCTCATTCTTGTGATTAGGCCGTTCCAAAAAGCAAATCTTCTCAATAGCCGGGATTTTCCAAAGAAAAAGCACCCGGTTTGGGGTGGTTTGAATTCTGGAACTACCTTACTCGACATTCGCACGATCGTTTAAACGCTCGATCGTGATTTCCGTCACCTTCATATCCATAATACGGGGGAAGCCGCTCCATGTTGCGCCCAATTGTGGTAGGGAGAGCCCTGATCCTTCGGTGGGGGGCGACCTGGTCGGATGGATAGGTTGAGGAGGGAGCGATGCGCTGTGACGCGGGCCATACGTGAAGACCCGCCCTCAATCGAGGGCGGGTCTGAAATTAGGAGATGACAGCCGAGCCATTTACAATTCAGGTTCCCGTTTCGGACTCGTCGTCTTCGTGCTCTGGTTCCGAGCTGTCCGATTTGGATTCGATGATCTCGACCACCTTCTCGCCCGGGAGTTCCTCATCCTCAATCAGCATCTCCGCAAGCCGATCGAGCGGATCGCGGTAGGTCTCAAGCGTCTCAAACGCGCGTTGATAGGCCTGTTGAAGGATATTCTTGATCTCTTCGTCGGCCTCGCGCGCGGTCGCCTCACTGTAATCCCGGCGTTGGGTGATCTCCTGTCCCAGGAAGACTTGATCGCTCTGTCCACCCAGGGCCATATGCTTGAACTTCTCCCCCATACCCCATTCCAACACCATTTTGCGGGCCAAGCGGGTCGCCTGGGTCAGGTCGTCTGCAGCCCCGCTCGTCTCGGTACCCAGGACCAGTTGCTCCGAGGCGCGTCCGCCCATCATCACCGAAAGGCGGTCCATCATATACTCCTTCGGATAGATGTAGCGATCCTGGCGGGGCATCTGCTGCGTCACGCCCATCGCGTGCCCTCGCGGCACAATCGTGACCTTGTGAACCGGGTCCGCATGTGGGAGCACCGCCGCCACGATGGCGTGCCCGCCTTCGTGATAGGCCAGCAGCCGGCATTCTTCATCGGTCAGCGCCATATTTTCGCGCTCTAGCCCCATGAGAATCTTGTCCCGGGCCTCCTCAATGTCTTCGCGTTCGATCACGTCAGTGTCGCGCCGGGCCGCGATCAGGGCGGCCTCGTTGAGGAGGTTTTCCAGGTCGGCGCCGCTGAAGCCCGGCGTTCCCTGTGCCACCCGTTCCAGATCGACCTCGTCGGCCAACGGCTTATCCCGCGCGTGGATCCGAAGGATGGCCTCCCGGTTCTTCATCGTCGGCAGATCTACCGTGATCCGACGGTCGAAACGTCCGGGACGTAGGAGCGCCGGATCGAGGATGTCGGGCCGGTTGGTCGCTGCCATTACAATCACGTCCTGATTGGGCTCGAAGCCGTCCAACTCCGAGAGAAGCTGGTTGAGCGTCTGTTCCCGCTCGTCGTGGGCGCCGCCTAATCCGGCGCCTCGCTTGCGTCCGATGGAGTCTAGCTCATCGATGAAGATGATGCTGGGTGAGGCGTTCTTGGCGTCCTCAAACAGGTCACGGACCCGGGATGCACCGACCCCCACAAACATCTCCATAAAATCCGATCCGGTGATGCTGAAGAAGGGCACATCGGCCTCACCGGCCACAGCGCGCGCCAGGAGCGTCTTGCCGGTTCCCGGAGGGCCGATCAACAGCACGCCCTTGGGCATTTCCCCACCCAGGCGCTGAAAGCGCGATGGGTCTTTGAGGAATTCGATGACCTCCCGAAGTTCGGTTTTGGCCCCTTGGGCGCCGGCTACATCGTCGAAGGTCGTGCCCTCCCGGCGGCGGTCGTAAAGCTCGGCGCCGCTCTGGCGCATGGAGAAGATGCGTTGTCCCTGTCCTTGCATTCGCCGGAAGAAGAGATAGCCCATAAAGATGAACAGCAACAGCGGCCCCACGTTGAGCAGGAGCGTCAGCCACGAAAACTCTGATTGCGGCTCCGATTGCACCTCGACGTCCTGTTCCAGGAGCGTGGGCAGCAGTTCGTCGTCTCCAAACGTCGGTACGTAGGTGGAGAACTTTGTGTAACTCACCACTTGATCATCCGGCCGTTGATAGGTCTGAGATTCTTTCATCTCGCCGGTGATTTCCTGACCCCGGATCGTGACCGAGGCCACGTTGCCCGCATTGACCTCTGTTTTGAACTTGCTGTAACTGATGGGTTGCTGATTGCCACCCAGCCCGAAGAATCCGCTTACCCAGTAGCCCACGAGTGCGGTGAGGAGCAGCCAGATAAGAAGCTGCCAGATGCCACATCCTGGCAGCTGGAATATCTTGATTTGCTGCTCTCCATCCCCACCAGGTTTGTTTTGTCTTTGTCGTTTCATTTCAATCCAATCTAATCGGTGATACGATGACTATCACAAAGTGATCCAAACTACAGTTCATGATACCGTATTTACGGTGTCTCTTCTAGTGTTTTCCATTTGCGCCAGGCCAGCGTCCACAAGGTTGCGAAGTACGTTGCAATGACGCCTTGAACCGCAAGCCGCACCGGCCAAAGCAGACAGCAGCACGCGGTGATTAAGCCCGGTACGAAGAGCAATACCCCCAGCAAAACCTGGATCGTGATCTGAATGAGAAAGAGGAGGAAGGCCGATCCAAAATTGTCGAAAAGTATCTCCAACCCCCGCCGGTAAGCATCAAACAAGCCGCGTTTTTCGATCATGCACGCCCGGTTCGCCAAGGCCCGCAGCGCGTTCAGCGCCAGGCCGAGCGGTATGGCGATGCAGAGGATGGCGCCAAAGATCACAGCCCCACTGACGTAGAAGGGCGTCGCCGGTCCCCGCTCGGCGAGCAGCAGGCCCAGGCCGGCAAACGCACCGCCGAGCCCCAGCCCCCCGAGAACCAACAGGAATGCGGGCACCCCTGACAGGATGCCGATCCCCACGAGCGTCCACCCCCGCTGCCACCCCGCCGAAAAAGCCTGTCCAAAATCTGAGCCGACCCCACGCTCAATCGCATCGACGCCAGCGATCAATCCACCGCGTGCAAGCGTCGAGACGGTCCAGAGCGCTAATCCAACGAGTAGACCGATGCCGACCAGCCCTAGGCCCCCGGCAAGGATCAGCATCGGGCCCAACCAGCGACCGGGCCGTCGTTGCTCCCAATGCGGCATATCAGGGGTATCGAACCTGGGTCCTTCTCCATCCCAATCGAAATTCATGTTGCCGCCGTTGTAGCTCCCGGGGTTGTGTCCGCTGGTAAGCGCTATGAGGATTCCCAGCAGGATGAGAAATTTGTGCTCCCAAATGATCTCCAAAGCCCTTGATAGTAACGCACCGAAATCCATTGCATCCCTCCTTCATATGAACCTATTGAGCTGAGCTCTTACACTTTGACTACACCCCAGCAAGGGCAAAGTTACCCCTGGGCGAGTTGTGGATGTGAGACCAGGTCGCTCGATGTGTTAGGCCGTTCCAGAAAACAAATCATCCCAATAGCCAGGATTTTCCAGGGAAAAACCACCCGGTTTGGGATGGTTTAAATCCTGGAACTACCTTAGTGAAGATATTCCTGGCTACCTATCACTTTTGGAAGTTAAAATGAAAAAGGCTGTGGAACACTCCTGATATAATAAATGTAACGCACATCTCATATCAAGGAGGCGATTATGTCCCACAGC
>DAOTTS010000251.1:0-14037 GCA_034437735.1 Anaerolineae bacterium | reverse complement strand
CGTCACGGCGGTGGGTACCGTACCCACGAGTGCCGTGAGCTTGCCAATGAAGCCCAAGAGCACCGCGATCACGCCCGCAGCCATCAGAACCGGACCTGAGTAGTTCCGGGTAATGGCCATCAGAGAATTGTTCTCCCCGTAGTTCGTGCCCGCCACGCCCCCAAGCAAACCATTGATCAGATCTCCTATTCCATCCAGCACCAGGTTCTTCCCGATATGTTGGGAGAGATTGTAGCGTTTCTTTCCCAGGTCATCGGCGAGCCGGTCGATATACAAGCTGATCTGATAGAGGTGTGCGGTGGACTCTGGGATGGTGGCAATCGCAATAATCGCGATGGCTGCGACCGATTCCCAAGCTCTTGGGTCGCCGAAGTTGGGGAAAGTGAACCGAGGCACATCCAAGAAGCTCGCTGCGCCGACCGGGGAGAAATCAATCAACCCGACCGGAATACTGACCACGTAGCCAACCACAGCTCCAAGAAGGATGGGGAGCAGACCGATGAAGCCGGCCCCCTGTAAGTACACGGAGAACATCACGGTCGAGAGCAGGGTGATGATGGCGACACCCCAGTTTGCGCTTGCCATATCGAGGGCCGAGCCTCCGAGCGTGACCCCAATGACCAAGGCGATCGTGCCCGTAAGGACCGGAGGGAGAATGTCGTCCAAGAACGCTTTTCCGACCCGTGCGATGATGAAGCCAACAAGGATATTGAGGATGCCGGTCGCGACGATTCCCACCTGTGCGAGCCGCACGGCGTCACCCGCATATGTCCCAAACTCAGCATTGGTCAGGGTGAGGGTTGCCGCGATGTAGCTGAACGAGGATCCATAATAGAGGGGGATGAATTGACCAATCCAGATTTTCGATAAGATCAGAGCTACCAGGGTCACGATGCCTGATAAGGTGAGGACTGTTCCAGTATCGAAACCCACGAGCAACGCCACGAGTATCGTGGCAGGAAACATCGTGAGTACGTGTTGAAAACCGAGGACGACCATCTGTCCGAAAGGTGGGGCTTCGTTGGGCAGGTAGCCGATGATTTTGCTTGTTTCTTTGCCTTGCTTAGTCATACGATCTCCTTATTCTCATGATACGGTGTGTTACGAATTGAACGTGTCTCGTCTTCTCTGAATACTTCCTCAGATTCAGTGCGGCGTCTAATTGTGGATTGCATCACCCCCCTCGTCAAAAAGTTCTCCGTGCCAAGATTGTACTCCCATACATAAAGAAAAAGCCACCGATATTCGGTGGCTTCACTACCCATTGGGGATATCAAGCATTAAATCTGGAATCGTATTGGATGGCTCCGGAAGGAAACAACACGTAGGATTCAATTCCTTTGTGTGATATGATATTGTCTGCGATATCCATGTGATTCCCATTTTGTGATGCGTTTCCCCCTGGCTGACCCCCAAGAAACGCCCTGAGCAGGTATCTGCTCAGGGCAAATTTCCAAAGACTATAATCGATTTTGTGAGGTTGTCAAACTGCGTAAGCGCGTGTAAACCGACGTCAGACAAACCGGTGAAGACCGATTTGGCGCGCCATCTGCAGCGCGACCTGATATTCCTGAGGCGTGATACGACGATTAATCGGTAGATTTGCTGTGGCACATTCGTGAGCTCTGTAAGACGGTCGGTACTGTGCCATAAGGTTTAGCGCGGTGTCCTTCGATACTTCCTGGGCGAGGAACTGTACAATTGCTCGTGTGTCCTCCCGTTGACCGGGGAGTACCAGGTGTCTGGTCAAGAGCCCTCGATAAGCCCACCCCTGGGTGTTGAGTTTGAGATCCCCGACTTGCTGGTGCATGGTGTTCACGGCCTGTCGGTTGACTTCCGGATAGTCTTTCACCCCGGATAGCTCAAGCCCGGTAGCCGAATCTGCATATTTCATATCGGGCATATAGATGTCGATCAGATTTTCCATCAAATTCAGGGCCTGGGCTCCATCATAGCCGCCCGTGTTATAGACTATGGGAATGTGAAGGCCCCGGGGAATGGCACGTGCAAGAGCCTTCACAATCATAGGAACGACGTGGGTTGGGGAGACCACGTTAACATTATGGCACCGGTGATCCTGCAGGTCTAACATTATGTCGGCCAGATCTTGATCGGACACGGGGATCCCGGCTTTCTGCTGGCTGATATCCGCGTTTTGACAGTAGACACAATGTAAGTTACATCCCGAGAAAAAGATAGTGCCGGATCCATAGCGTCCGCGAAGCACGTCTTCCTCACCGTGGTGAGGCCCATAGCTGGCCACATACGCGACATCCTGAATGCCGCATGGGCCGGGACGCTGGGTTCGGTCGATGTGACAGTGGTTGCCACAAAGATGGTAGTCCAGCAGCGCTGCATCCGCTTTTGCAACCCGTTCCGAGAGTCGGCCTGATTCGAAGAGGTCGTGATAGACGGGAGGGGTTTCCTTGGATGATTCCCGGTTCTTTGGTTTCATCGACGTGGAGCCTCCTTCATTACCAACGTCTAGCATTTAGGCTGGCATCGTCACTTAAATATGAGTATACCTGTGGAAGGGGTAACTTCAATCGTTAGCGGTCCTGGTTCTGACTTGACGGATATCAAGACTTGTTTACAATCTTGGCATGGCTAAAAAAGAAGCGGATGTGCAAGAAGCGTATGTGTATAAGTATCCTCGTCGTCGTGTTGCCAGGCGGGTCTTACAATGGACGACCCACAAGCTCCTGGCCCTTCTTTCCAACCTGCGGGTTCTTAATCGTCACAACTTTCCAGACCATGGCCCTCTTCTGGTTATCGCCAATCATTTCAGCTTTATCGATCCTGTCGCGGTGATCAGTGTCTCTCCCTGGCCGATTGAGTTTGTGGGAGGGTTTCGGGTGCCAAATGCCCCGGCTTCGGTGGGATGGCTGCGCAAGCTGTGGGGCTACTATCCGGTCTACCGTGGTACGGGCTCCCAGATTGCGTTTCGGGCAGCTCAGGCCATTATGGACCAACAAGGGGTGATGGGTATCTTTCCTGAGGGATCGAGCGCTTATGACGTGCTGCGCGAGCCCAGGCTGGGTGCGGCTTTTATGGCGGCCCGTTCCGGCGCTCGTGTACTCCCTATCGGCTTGGATGGGTTCACGGAGGTTTTTCCAAGCTTGAGGAAGGGGACTCGGGCTACGGTTACAGTCAATGTGGGAGAGCCCTTCGGTCCATTCAGTACGACCGGGCGAGGTCGGGCTCGGAGGCAGCAACTTGAAGAGATTGGTCATCTCATGATGAACAAGATCGCAGCGCTTATTCCACCTGAGAGACGGGGTTATTATTCTTCGGATCCCGCATTGGTCAAAGCGGCGAAGGGCCTTGAGACCTACCCGTGGGATGAGGACCCGGAGGGATAAGGGATCTTTATCCTCTGAGCCTTCGTTGTTTTCTGGTCTTATTTGCGGTTGTCGGTGTCTAATGCGTGGATGTGAAAGCGAGGTGGATACTCGATAAGGAGGTTGAATATTCGCGTCTTGCGGCTCTCATTTATATCCTGTATCGGCACTTATGATTACTCTTATCCAAGGTAGGGAGGCAGCGGAGATGGTAGCTCTCACGTCGGAGCGGAAAAAGCTTCTGCGGAAGCGTTGGGCCTGGTACTTATACGATTTCGGAAATTCTGCTTATGCAGCGGTTGTGCTTTTGGCGGTTTATTCGGCTTATTTCAAAGGTCAGGTGGTCGGTGGGGCCTTGGGCTCCCGACTATGGGGAATATCGGTAGGCATTGCGATGCTCGTCGTTGCGTTGGTCTCCCCGGTCCTCGGCGCTATTGCGGACTTTTCAGGGGCAAAAAAGCGGTTTCTCTTGGTCTTCACGATCATCGCCTGTACGTTTACGGCGCTCCTCTTCTTTGTGAGAGAGGGCGATATCCTAATGGGGATGGCGTTTTTTATTCTGGCGGAGATTGGGTACCGGGGTGCCCAGGTTTTCTATAACTCGCTGCTGCCGGAGATCGCGGAGGCTGAGGAGATCGGCAAGGTGTCGGGTATTGGTTGGGCCGTAGGCTCTGCGGGAGGGGTTCTCTGTCTTTTCATCATTCTTCCTTTGATCTTAATTTTCGAGGGGACGTTTATGGTGCGCCTTTCCCTGGTGATTACGTCTGCCTACTTTATGTTATCCACGATTCCACTCTTTGTCAGCTTCGAAGAGCTTGGTAAGCCTAAGCCTTTACCGGAAGGTGAGACCTACATCTCCGCAGGATTCAAGCGAACGTGGCAGACCCTCCGTGCTGTGGGGCAATTTCGCGAGTTCGTGCGCTTTGTCATCTCCTTTTTGATCTACAATGATGGTGTGATGATGGCGATGAACTTCGCCTCTATCATCGGGGCCGTTCTGTTCGGGATGGATCAACAACAGTTGATCGTGTTCGTGATTCTCGTTCAGGTGACCAACGTGATCGGTGCCTATGCACTCGGACATCTCGTCGACCGGGTGGGAGGCAAACGGACGCTTATCCTATCGATTCTCTTGATGGTGGTAGCGATTGCGCTGATGGCTTTTACATCGACGTCGACGGCTTTTTACTTCGTAGGAGCCCTTGCGGGATTTGCGATGGCCGGCATCCAATCGGTAAGCCGGACGATGGTCGGACTTCTCAGCCCGGTGGGACACAGCGCGGAGTTTTACGGGTTCTTCGCAGTCGCCGGACGCACGTCCTCTTTTATTGGTCCTGCTGTATACGGAGGCGTTGCTTACCGCGTGGCCCGTTTCTATGAGAACACGCGGGGGCTCTCGGCTCTTGCGGCCGAGCAGGTCGGTCAACGGGCTGCAATTCTCTCGATTGGGGTCTTCCTCCTGGTTGGTATGGCGATTCTGACGTCGGTGAATGAACAACGGATCAGACAAGCAAAAACGGTCAAGTCCGATTCTCCTGAGCTTGCGAGGGCTGGATGAGATAGTGATCACGGATTGTCTGATTAGGGAACTGACCGGGATGATGAAGCTCTTGTCATCCCGGTTTATTCTTGATTTATCTTGCTTATCTTTGCCGTCCTTGGATGAAACTAAATAATATTAAGTGTAACTTGACAATATTTATATTTAAGGTTAAAATTATTTATAAGATATCCGATTTTGTTCATAATGAAGGAGGGTGTTATGGCTGAGGGTGTCACGAAGGATTTGCAGAAGGATTCTATTGTCGTCGACCGTGGGGCGGCGGTAAATGTGAACGCACGGCTTGCGATGAGCTTTGGCAGCCTTGACGTCACCGACGGTGCAGAGGCTATGATGGAAGGGGCATTCGAGTATGGCGACCCGTCCTACAAGCCAGAGATGTCCTATGACATCGAGGGTGAGATAGGGCAACTCATCCTACGTCATCCGGAAGCGATCAGGTCGTTGGGGCACAGCAAGACGTCCAACTGGCACGTGTCATTCAATCGAGAGATCCCCCTGGATCTGAGCTTACGCATCGCGTCCGGTAACGCCTCAGTAATCTTGAGCGATACGCATCTTACCGCTCTGAGATCCAAAGTCGGCAGCGGTCGATTTGCGGCGACTTTGAACGGTTCTATGGATGCCCTTGAACACGTGGCGCTGAAAACCGCCAGTGGTAAAACCCAAGCCGTGCTGAACGGCACTTTCGACAAACTCACGGATTACGCGGTGTCGAGTGCCAGCGGGAGGGTGGCGCTAGCTTTGGGAGGCTCGTTTCCTGCACTGGATGTGATGGACGTCAAAACGGCAAGTGGGACCGTGGATTTTGGTCTTGCCGGTGAATATCCAGCTCTCGAACGCATCTCCATCGACACGGTAAGCGGGGCCGGGGCGCTGAACTTCGTCGATGCGTCATTCTCCAATGTGACTCTGGTGCTGAACTGCGTATCGGGAGCGCATATTGTCCGGTGTCCGACGGATATCGGGGTGGGGCTGCGCTTCAAATCGCTGACCGGTCGCCTTGAGGCGCCAGGTTTCGATCGGGTCGAGGGGATGTTTGTGAACGAGCTCTATGGCAAGACCGAAACCACGATGGAGATTTCCGTATCCTCGGTCAGCGGGCGTGTTTCTGTGCAACTTGGCAGTGCTTGATACGTACGAAAAGTAAGCGGATCGCACGATGGCCTATCCGCAGCAAGGGTTTGCTGATACGTATCAGGAGGTTATGGAATGGAACGAAGGCAAGGATGCCTGGTTGGACTGTTTAAGTTGGCGATTCTCGACGTCGTTTTCGATTGGCTCCAGGATCGTTTTGGATTTGGGCGTGGTTGTTCTTGTTCGGGGATGGGGTGTGGGATCATTCTGCTGATCTTGTTCATTATCCTGTCCTGTTCTGTCATCACCGGAACGGACTGGTTCCGTCTTTTCTGGCTTTTCCGCATTCGCTAAACGGTAGACGATACCCAGTGGGCGGTGGGCAGCCCGCTGGGTATTGTTATCGGCAGGCTTGCTTTGTCTTCCGATACTTGATAGTATTACTTGCGTTCCCTGTTGGATGGTTCATCCATGACGGTCTAGAGCGGGAGGGTTATGAACGCAAGGATATGGCGGAGACTGCGCCAAATCACGCAAGTGTTGGCGTTGCTGCTCTTTGTGTATCTTTTTATCTATGCGACCTCTCGGGATCCTAAGCGGATATGGGCTGACGTTTTTTATCGACTGGATCCATTGATTGGTTTGTCTGCGATGTTGGCGGGTCGGGCGTGGCTACCACTGCTTGGTCTGAGTGCTGTGACGATCGCGTTGACGTTGGTTTTTGGACGAGTTTGGTGTGGGTGGATCTGCCCGCTGGGCACGGTCATCCAGTGGATCCGCCCTCGGACAGCGACCGCTGCTTATCGCCCCCCCTCCGATCGATGGCGCAGCATCAAGTACGTGTTATTGGCGGTTATCCTGGTGGCTGCGCTTCTCGGGAATCAGACCCTTCTTTTTCTCGATCCTATGACGGTGATGACCCGAACGATGGCAACGGCGGTATGGCCCACAGCCCGGGCTATCGTGACGTCCGTCGAGTCCTGGCTCTATGGCTTTGACTTGCTTTGGCCTGCGCTCGACCTGATCCATCGCTGGGTGACCCAGCCGCTCTTCCGGAGCGTCGAACCGGTATTTTATGTTGCGATCCCGGCTGTCGTGTTCTTTCTCGGCATTCTTGCCCTTAACGCTTGGACTCCCCGTTTCTGGTGCCGATATCTCTGTCCCCTGGGTGGATTACTCGGCCTTCTGTCCAAGCTGTCCCTCGTCCGGCGGACGGTCTCAGATCAGTGTGCTGCTTGCGCCCTGTGCAGCGGATCCTGTCCGACCGGCACGATTCGACCCGAGGAGGGGTATCGCAGCGATCCTGCTGAGTGTATAGTGTGCTATGATTGTATCGTTGACTGCACGCGAAACGGCGTCGCTTTCCGCTGGCTGGGTGGGGCGTGGTCTCCCGAAGATTGGCGGGACTACGATCCCCGGCGGCGCGAACTCCTCGGCGGCACGGCTGCTGCAGTTGCCGGGGTGGTGCTGACCGAGGTAGAGCCGAGCAAGAAGCGCACCGCAGCGCATATGATCCGTCCGCCGGGGAGTCTCGACGTGGACTTTGAGTCTCTGTGTGTCCGATGCGGTGAGTGTGTGCGTATCTGTCCCACCCAGGGATTGCAGCCCAGCCTATTTGAGGGCGGGGTACGGACAGTTCTCACGCCTCGACTCGTGCCACGGTTGGGTTACTGCTCGTATAGCTGCCAGGCGTGTGGTGACGTCTGCCCGACGGGCGCGATCCCTTCGATGGCCCTTTCGGCGAAGCAGGAAGTTTCGATCGGGCTCGCGCGGGTTGATCAGAACCGCTGTCTTCCCTGGGCTTATGACATTCCTTGTATTGTCTGCGAGGAAGCCTGTCCCGTCCCTGATAAAGCGATTCGGCTGGACGTTGAGGATGTGGTAACGTCTGAAGGGGAGCCCATCTCTATTCAGCGTCCTTACGTCGTCAAGGATCTGTGTATAGGCTGTGGCATATGCGAGTATCAGTGCCCTATGGAGGGGGAAGCAGCTATCCGTGTCTATGCCCCCACGGAACTTGGACCTGAATTTGGGTTCTGAACGTTTTCTGCGCGATAGGCAGCTCTTTCAGAGAAGAGGAAACGTATGACGTCTCGTGGATCTCGACGTATTTTGTATCTCGATCCTATCAACCGCCGGTATACGTACCGTCGATTGATCTGGCACGGCCCCTCGGACGAGGATCCGACCGACTATACGCTGCTTTGGGGCGAGGCCCTATGTCAGTATATTCTTCGTCAGCATCCACCCGCTCTGGTTATCGCGCGCGGGCCCTTACCCTTTCTCTCTGGCAACAAGGCGACGGTGGGGTATGTATCCCCGATAACGGGTGTTCCGCACTACAGCTTTGTCGGAGGGCGTGGATTCGCTTCCCTGGTAGATCTGGGGTTGGATGCGATCGTTTTTGAAGAACCTGCCGACTCTGTGTCTCGGGGTCAGGATGCTGCTAAAGCTCTCTGCGTCCATATCGCGGGCCGCGCGCCCTTTCTTGAGGTTCGTTGGTTGGTGTTAGAGGATATGCCCTCCGGACAACGCAGTGCAACCCATTGGTTAGTTAACCGCGTTTTGGAGGGGCACCCCGAGCTGGGTAGTGTTTTCGTCACCGGTGAGGCGGCTGAACACGGCTATCGCACGGCTAATCTGGCTGTCGAAGGGCTCTATCACGCCGGGCGAGGTGGCGCCGGCTATGTCTTTGCTCGCTATGCGCGGGCCCTTGTGCTCCAGGGTAACCCGATGACCCTCGATGCGTACTTGGGCGAGCGTGCGGACGCATTTCGACGTTTACGACAACGGGAGATTCAACCTCGTTTGCAGCGTTATTGCGACCGGCTCTCCAACTCAAGCGGCGGCACGCTTACGAAGATGTGGCGAACGGGTCAGGGTGACCATCCAACCTTACCCGCCCATAATGCACAGTCCCTGGGCTATGCGTTAGCGACTTTGGGGTCTGTCCCGATCTTACGGAGAGGGCGGGACGGGCAGACCGGCTGTCGTTGGTGTCAGGTCAATTGCAGGCACTGGCACTGGGTGCCCGTTGACTACACGTCCCAGAGGCGAGATCGGTATCTTGATGACTTCGAACCGACCTACGCGCTTTTTTCAATGTTGGATCTGCAAGGCTCGGCGGACACACCTAGAGCGCTATTACAGTTTCGACAGGAGGTCGAGCAGGCGTTGGTCGTTCCTATCGAGCAATTAGGGGTCGACATCATCGATCTGGGGGTCGGGTTGAGCGCGCTTTTCTACGGTATCGAACACAACCTTATTCCCGAGTCAGATTTACCCCCATATTTGCATAAGGGTCCGTACTTTGGCAATCTGCGAAAAGCCCAACAAGTTGTCGCGTCATTGCGGAACGGAGATGCTTTTCCTGCTGTTCGAATCCTGGGGGACGGCGCTCAGGCGCTTGCGGAACGGTATCCTGATTTGCAGCCGTACGTCTTTACCTCTGGATCAAAGACACTGGCAAATCCCGGTCACGCCAATGCGCTTTGGACGTTTATGATGACTTTTTCCAGATTTTTTGGGCACTACTCCGGTCAATTCTATAAGATTCCCGGTTCATTGGATGATACGCGAACGGAATCAGAGCGAAGCGCATTGTTTCAGCGGGTCGTTCGCGATATGATTCAGAGAGAGGCTACGCTATGCTTGGGTAATGTCCTCTCTCTGTGCAGCTTCACCTTTGTTATCTTCAGCGAGGACGGGGAGGGGCAGACGTTGGGATCTGATGATCTGTTGCGGAAGGTACTCACACTCTATGGTATTGACCTTCAGACTTCGGATCTTGCCTGGTTCGCGCAGAGCTATTGGGCCCAGTCCATAGTGCTGAAGGCGTCTGCCGGCTGGCATCCTCCTTCGCCCTCCGATCTCCCTCGTTGTGTCTATGAATTGCTCAGCAAGTCTTTGGATTATCCTGTCGACGAGTTGATGACGATGATGGGGATGTTGATCGCCGAGTGGAAGTCTCAGGCTGGAGCACTGCTACGGCGGTACGGTTACGAGATACCGTGGTAAGCTCCACGGTTCCATTTATCCTTTAAGGGGCTTTGATTTTGAAGAATACGATGCAATCCTCTCGTTGCAATAAGCTGGGGATGGGGCTTCAACGGCTATGCCGATCTCAATCTTTGCTTGTCGCGTGTATCCTCGTACTCAGCTTCGGTACGAGTTTGCTGATGGGCTGCCGTCGGGACGCTGATCTGGCTATGTTGGATGCCAAGTCCGGTGATAAGCCCTCGGCTGTCACCTCGACTGCGGTCGCCGTGGAACGGACGCGGGCGGCGCTTACACCCACGGCTGTTCCCGATACGCCGACCCCCACGCCAACCCGAGTTCCACCGGAGACCACGGCTGTCTACTATACGGTTCGACCCGGTGACAACTTACTGCGGATTGCCTTGGCCTATGGGACGACGGTTGAGGCGCTCATCAGACTCAACGGCATCGGCGACGCGGACCAGCTACGTGTGGGCGACGTGCTGCAGATTTCTATGGACGCCCAGTATGAGAGCCCAGACGACGTCCTGATTCCGGATAGCGAGTTGGTCTACGGGCCGGGCTATGCTGCGTTTGATGTGGTAGAGGCGACGAAGGGCTATACGGGTTACTTTCATGAGTACTCGGAGGTCGTTCACGGGCATACTCTAACGGGATCGGAGATCGTTGCCCTGGTTGCCCGTGAGTATAGTTTGGGCCCGCGTGTCCTCTTGACCCTACTCGAACTTCGCAGCGGTTGGTTGACCACGGAGACCCCGGACTGGCAGGAGACCGCGTATCCCTTGGGGTTCGATCGAGGTGAAGGGTGGCAGGGACTCTACTATCAGTTGTGTTTGGCCGCTAATAGCTTAAACGCGGGATTCTACGGATGGTGGGAAGACACGTCCTGGCTTATCCAGATTCGAGATGGGACTTACATTCAATACTCGACGCAGATCAACGCTGGAACTGCCGGCGTCCAGCGGATGCTAGCTCAGACGGCAGACTCTTACGAGAGCTGGATTGCGGACATGAAGGCTTTTCAGGAGATCTACGAGAGACATTTTGGATCCCCTTTTGACTTCGCCGTTGAGCCTTTGGTGCCGGGATCGACTCAGCCGCTCCCCTTGACGTTGCCATGGCCCGATGATGAGACCTGGTACTATACCGGTGGCCCTCATCCGGGGTGGGGGACCCAGGGGGCGTTTGCTGCCGTTGATTTCGCTACAGACGAAGAGCACGTCGGTTGCGCGATCAGCGAGCGGTGGGTCACTGCGGCTGCTGAGGGTGAGGTGTTGGTAAGTGAGGACGGGATGGTTTTGCAGGATACCGATGGTGACGGTTTTCTTGGTACAGGTTGGGTTCTGATCTATATGCACATCGCCGCTGATGGGCGGGTGGCGGTCGGCGAACGGCTCGCCGTCGGAGATAAGATCGGTCATCCCTCCTGTGAGGGCGGGGTCTCCAGCGCGTCTCACCTGCATTTTGCCCGGCGTCTCAACGGCGTTTGGATCAATGCCGAGGATGCCAGTTGGCCGATGGACTTGTCCGGGTGGGTCCCTGCCTCATCCGGGGACGCTTATGAGGGGACATTGACGCGCGGATCGATGACCAAGACGGCGTGTGAGTGTTGGGATACGATCAATGCTGTCGGGCACTGACGGCGAGGCTCAGCTTGGGGCGGGCAGTATCACTGCCCGCCCCCCATTATCACATAATCCATTGGGACAATTACGAACCGCTCGCGCTGGAGTTGGGTGCTTTGTCGATAGCAATGCGCACATCCGCGGCCCAGGCTCCTTCTCCCTCGTTGCTCACGATCAGCGGGTTAATGTCGAGTTCCGAGATGCACGGAAAGTCTGAAACAAGCTGACCGACTCGACATAGGGTCTCCGCTGTCTTCTTGATGTCTTTCGGGGGGGCGCCTCTGATGCCTTTCATGATGCGACCGGCGGCGGTCTCCTCAATCATCGTGATGGCGTCGACCTGGTTGAGCGGT
This sequence comes from Anaerolineae bacterium, assembly GCA_034437735.1. Classification (GTDB taxonomy): domain Bacteria; phylum Chloroflexota; class Anaerolineae; order B4-G1; family SLSP01; genus PWVB01. Next base: position 2,081 of record DAOTTS010000251.1, on the reverse strand, counting down.
GCTAATCGAAAGGCGACGTCCTGGAAGACTTCCACGTAACGTCCTCCCATCCCGACCATCAGGAGGGGGCCAAATTGTGCGTCTCTTTGGGCACCCAGAATGATCTCTTGGCCCGGGTGGGCCATGCGCTGAACCATCACGCACGTTGCTTCCCGCGATGCTCTTTCGTTATCGTCTCCTATCATCCTCTCAAATGTGGCTCGCACTTCCTGGGCTGAATCTAAATGCAGTGCGATCCCCCCCACATCGGCCTTATGGACGACGTCTTTCGCGATGATCTTCATTGCTACCGGGTACCCGATCCGATCGGCGATTTCGACAGCCTCTGCAGCGTGAGCCGCCAATGCAGAGGGAGGCACTTCGATGCCGTAGGCTTCGGCTATCTCGGACGCCGTTTGTGAGTTCAAGAAGCCCGGTCCATCCTCCTGCCAGATCTGATTCAGGATTGTCTCAACGCTCTTCCGGTCGACCCCGTCAACCTCTTCAGGGGTCAGATCCGGTCGGTTTCGAAGTGCGGCGTACCTGTGCAAGCCCCCTAACGCGCGACCCGCACGATTGGGATCCTGGTAACAGGGCACGCCGCTGGTGTTCAGGATGCGCATCGCCTCGGGGATACTCTCGCCACCTACCAGACAGCAAATGACCGGTTTTTCATAAGCATGGGCCGTTTGGACCACGTGTTGGGCGACTTCGGTCACCGGCGTGATCGCCTGCGGGACGAAGATCGTCATCAGCATGTCAACATCCGGGTCCTCAAGCAGCATCTGACCCGCTGCCGCATACATATCGGCCTGGGGGCCGCCCAGCATATCGATCGGATTGCCCAATTGTGCGCCCTGGGGCACGACGTCGCGAAGTGCTTGCTGCGTTTCATCCGATATCGCTGCCAGGCTCAAGCCTTGACGGGCTAACTCATCGGCCGCCAGAGCCGCCGGGCCGCCGGCGTTGGTCAAGATCGCCACACGATTTCCTTGGGGCAGCGGCTGCGTTGCTAAGACCATCGCCACGTCATTTTGTTCCTGGAGTGAGTTCACGACCAAGGCTCCTGCCCGGTGACACGCGGCACGATAAGCTTCCTCACTGCCCGCGAGGGCCCCGGTGTGCGATGCAACCGCTCGCGTGCCGGCTGAGGTCACGCCCGCCTTAAGCATCACGATGGGTTTGCTGCGGAAGATCTCCCGGGCTGCTTGAACAAACTTCCGACCGTTGGGTAATCCCTCGGCATAGATATTGATGACGCGGGTGTGGGTATCGTCCTGCATCATCTTCAAGCCATCGGTGATGTCAACGTCCAACTGATTACCCAGACTGGCGATACGACTATATCCGACGCCGACCTCTCGCGCCCAATCCGTTGTCCCTCCGCAGATCGCGCCGGAATGTGAGACAAAGGAGATCCCTCCCGGTGAAGGCATATCCGTGATGAATGTGGTGTCGAGGGGCAAATGGGCATCCATCACACCCACGCAATTTGGGCCGATGAGTCGCATCTCGTAGGTCTCGATGATTGAACGGAGCTGCGCTTCGAGTTTTTGACCTTCAGGGCCCGCCTCGCGGAATCCACCCGTGATCACAATCACCGCTTCCAAGCCCCGTTCCCCACATTCCTTCACGACGATCGGCACAATGGGGGCGGGAACCATAATCACTGCTAGATCTAACGGATCGGGCACCTCCAGAATGGACGGGTAGACGGTGAGTCCAAGCATTTCACCGCCTTTCGGATTGACCGGGTAGATACCCCCCAGATATCCATGTTCTTTGAGGTTCTTGACGACGCCGTAGCTCAGTTTGGCAGGATTTGAGCTTGCTCCGATAATGGCGACGCCTGACGGTCTGAAGAAATGCGTTAGCTTGTCGGTCATATTCCCTCCCTATATGGATCTGGTCACGATTCACTAAACCGACATTCTGTCTTCAGGTTGGGTGCTTCGCGACCGGATCCGTCAACCAGTCTATTGGGCGCTATGATAAAGGGCTCTACGCAGATTTGTGGGGTAAAGTCAGCCACCACCGCATTCCACGAGAACCTGTAGACGGAAGTTATCAAAGTTTCTATAACCGAAGGCGCGGTTGATGAT
>DAOTTS010000250.1:0-20120 GCA_034437735.1 Anaerolineae bacterium | reverse complement strand
AGTTCGATCAGGTGGGACGCACTTCTGCTGGAGATTGAGTGGCATCATCCCACAAAGCCAATGCTCTACAATCTCTGTCAAGTGCGTCCCACCTTCATCGCGTAACTCCTACCAAGAAGGCCTCAACCGGGTATTGGGTTGAGGCCTTCTTGGTATTTGAGTGCTGGTTCTAGGGGTCAGTCGGCCCCGGCGGGCTCCGCGACGACTGAGGTCTCGTCCGCACGCACCTGCAGGATCCGCGCGAAGGGAATCGACGCCAGGATCAGCAGCGCTGCGCCCAGGAAGACACCCTCGTAATCGATCACCGGCATCAGCGCGCCGGCCAAGAACGGCATACTCACCGAGCTGATGTGATCAAAGGTCACACCGGCGGTGAGCGTGGGGGCCAACTCCTCGGGGGGCGCCGTGCGATAGACGTACGTCTGCAGGCCCAATCCCAGGGGGGCCACCAGCTTGATGATCAGCCAGAGGACCACGAGCACGGAGAGACTGGGAATCAGGGCATAGCCGAGACAGCAGAGGGCCAGGATCGAGTAGGCGATGGGCGTCGTGATGCGCTCGCCCAGGCGGTCGATTAACGCGCCCAGCCGCGGGGCGAGGAAGATGCTGAGCACGCTGCTGACCAGCGTGAGGGTGCTGATGTGCCATACCTTGATGCCGAAGTCCTCCACCAACATCAGGGTGATGAAACTGCCCAGGACGAGCTTCCGCGCCCCGGAGAAGAAGACCAGCACGTAGTAGAGCCAGTAACGTTTCTTGATCAGAACCCGAGGCGGCTTCTCCTTGGTTGCGCCGATGTCCGTGGGCAGCTTGAGCAGCACCAGGGAGGCCAGAATGATGAAGAGGCCGCCGGCGATGTAGAAGTTGTTCAGGGGCATTGCCTCAAAGAGCCAGGAGATCAGCGCAACGCCGCCCATGCCGGCGATGGAGGCCAGGGATCCGACTGAGGCGAGCGTCCCCAGCACCCGCCCGGCGTTCTCCTTGTCGCTCAGGGACATACCGAGCGCGTGGCGCATCGGGACCCACATATGAAAGCCGAAACTCGCGACGATCACCGTCAGCAGCAGGGCGGAGTAGGAACCGACGAAGGCGTAGAGGATGTACCCGACGCCCATCAGGAAGACGGTAAGCGCGCCCTGCCGGGAGATCGGCAGCAGCATCGTCAGGGCGGCGATGAAGATCAGCCCGAGCCCCGGCAGCTCCCGGATCCCCTCCAGCCAGAGGACCTGCCCCCGATCGAGCCCGAGGGTCTCGATAAAGAAGTTCATCCGCGCCCCGCCCAACAGCCCCTGGCCGAACCGCACCAGGAACAGCGCGACGGCGAAGACGACCAAATTCCGCGTCCAAATCGTCACATCCAGTTTTCGACGTATCCAATCCATGATTAACTCCGTAGTCAGGTTGTACGCGTTCGTAACCCTATCTGTACCAGCGTGCTCAACGGTCTGGCTATTCTACCTACTTTTGAGGATCTCTCCAGTTGGCAAGTTCCCCTTACGCCCGCTCAAGGGAAATCGTCAGATTTCCATCCTGCTCAGACCCACGTTATCTTCATCCGGGGTGTGCCGTAATAGCCGATGCGTTAGGCATCAATACCGATACGTATTCTCAATATCCCCAGGTTGTGATAAACTAGAGTCAGATGGGTTCTGTTTGCCTACTGAGGGAGGCATAATGCCAACCGATATCAAGGAAATCACGATAGCGGCCGACGCTGAGGTCGCTGAGCAGCTTCCCCCTGATCCGAATGTGCAAGCTCAAGTTTTGGCGCTCGGTTTGCGCCAGTGGCGCATTCATCAGACATTGGAAGCGTATCGTCGCGGTCAAGGAAGCCTGGCCTATGCTGCTCAACAAGCCGGTCTCTCAATCCGTGAGATGATTTCGCAGGCGTATGCGTATGGCCTCACGCCGGCTGTTGACCCTGCATGGTTGTCAGAGCCGCTGACGCTTGAACAAGCCGCTGAATTGTGAGTGATCCAGTTTGCGTTGTGGCTGATAAAAAGAGCAACGAGTCCCGGATCAGATCCGGGACTCGTTGTGTTGTGCACGGATCAGCGGTTTACCCCTTCAACTCCAGCTCGATCACCGGCACGATCACGTCCGGCTTGACCACCGGCAGCTCCAACACCAGGGTGTTCTCCCCGGTCTGGAGGTGGCGGGAGGTCCAGTCGCTGAGCTTCAGGTTCACCTCGCTGCCGTCGTGCAGGAAGCGGGCGAAGGTCACCTTGTTGCCGAGGCCCTCCAGAAGGAGGTGCTTGAAGGGCCACGCGAAGAGGTGCACGTAAAGCTTGTTCCCGTTCTGGGTTAAGCGGCAGTCCTGCGGCTCCTCGAACTCCGACATCGTGCAGCCGTAGACGGCGTCCGCGTGGTGTTCCATCCAGTCTTCGTAGACGTGGAGCGCGTCAATGGCCCGCTGGTCGAAGGTGCCCAGCGCCGTGGGGCCGACGTTCATCAGCAGGTTGCCGCCCCGCGCCACGGTGTTGACCAGCATCCGGATGAGCTGCCCGGGGCTCTTCCAGGTCTTCTCGTCCCGGTGGTAGCCCCACGAGCCGCTGAAGGTCTGGCAGGTCTCCCAGACCACCGGCTCGCCGTCGACCCTGACCCAGTCGGTGGGCTGCCACTGCTCCGGCGTGTAGATGTCCGCGGCGTCCGGCAGATCCAGCCGGTTGTTGAGGATGATGTCGGGCTTGATCTCGCGGATCATCGCGACCAGGCTTTCGCTCTGCCAGTCCTCCCGCCCTTTGCCGGGCATGCCCTTGTATTCGCGGTCGGGGTAGGAGAAGTCGCACCACAGGATGTCAGGGTCGAAGTCGGTCAGCAGCTCTTTCACTTGGTTGTGGATGTATGCTGCATATTTGGAGACGTCCCGATCCTCGTTGAGCGCTTTGGCATCGGGGTGGTTGCGCAGCGGGTGGATGACGTCGATGGGGAACTCGGGGTGGTGCCAGTCGATGAGCGAGTAGTAGAAGCCCACCTTGAGCCCCTCGGCGCGGTAGGCCTCCGCGAAGGGCCGGAGAAGGTCCTTCCCGTAGGGGGTGTTCGTGATCTTGTAGTCGGTGTAGGCGCTGTCCCACAGGCAGAAGCCCTCGTGGTGCTTGGAGGTCAGGACCACGTACTTCATCCCGGCGTCCCTGGCGATGGCGGCCCACTCACCGGGGTCGTAGTCCACGGGGTTGAAGCGCTCGAAATATTTGCGGTACTCGTCGGGGGGAATCTCCTCGCGGGATTGCACCCACTCGTGCCGGGCCGGGATGGCGTAAAGGCCCCAGTGGATGAACATCCCGAAGCGGTCGTGGACGAACCACGAGGTGTCCCCTTGCGTCGGTTTCGGATTATACATTGTTCAGCCTCTCCTTAATCATAGGTCCTGCATTGTCTCTTCACGTTACCGTTTCGATTGTAGCATTGGCAGGCCCAACGTGCAAATGTCCACATGAAAAGGAGACTCGTCTCTATCTACCTGACACTTTGTCGATACGTTCCAGTAGTTACACAGAGATACGCAGAGGCGACACAGAGATACACAGAGGTTTTATTGAACCAACGACAGAAACGGGAGAACCCTTTCCTAATCGATGTTTCATAGATTGAAGACGTTTACAGGCTACATCTTATGAGATTTCTCTGTGAGTCTCTGTGTTATCTCTGTGAAGCTCTGTGTAACTACCGGGTAAAGACCGTTTAACAAAAGTGTCCGGTAGCTAAGCCTCGTCTTACACCTCGCGGAGGACGACGGCTTCCTGCTCCAGCTTCACCTCCCCGACCAGCAGGGCGTCGATCACGTCGACCACGTCCGCCAGATTCGGGTCGTCGCGCAGGCGGTTCAGGTAGCGTCGGTCCCGGGTCGTCAGTGGCTGCCCCCAGTACGTGAAGGCCTCCAGGGTGGCGACGTCCATCCGGTAGGGCTGGAAGCGCGGCGAGACGGTCCGCCGCAGCTGGGAGAGGATGTTCAGCCCGCCGTAGTCCAGGTCGGCCCAGACGTAGAGCGGGACGTCCTCGGGCAGCTCCGCCACCAGGCGCTGGAGCAGGTGCCGGCAGGCCGGCGAGGGGTTGCCCCAGAGGCAGAGCGCCGCTAACGTGTCGTCACCCCGGCGGACCAGCTCGTAGAACGGAGTGAGGTTCTCGACGCAAATGACGAGGTCGGCTGTCACCCGCACCCGGCGGACCTGGGCCGCCAGCGCGGCCGGAATGCCCACCGAGGGGCTGAAGACGCCCAGCGACGCGACGGCGCCCCGGACGTCCGTCAGGTGCCACGGCCCCGAGAGGTAGAGGTGGCTGGGGTTGGGCACCAGGCCTAACTCCCGCAGGATCTCGCGGTTCGTCAGGCCGCGCCACTCGCGGTGGTGGCGGCGCGCCAGCCGGGCGACGGCCCGCTTCAGCTCGTCGAAGCGCTTGCTGTCGTTGAAGACCCGCACGCTGAAGATGCGGTAGGGCATCTCCGGGGTGGGAACTTCCGGCAGTGCCACCATCGCCGCTAGGATGTCCCGGTTCCATGCCTCCTCGCCCAGGCTGAAGGGTGTCGGCGATTTGCCGCTCTCCAGCCGCTCCAGAATCCCGTCGATGGCCAGGCGCCGCCAGTCGTGCATCCGGAAGCGCTGGCCCAGCAGCGTGGTGCGGAGCCGCGCCCGCTGCGCCGCCAGCGGCTCGCGCTCGACCAGGGCGTAGAGGTCGGCCACCGCGTCGGTCGCCAGATCCACGGCCGCCAGCAGATGGCCTTCCTGGGCCGGCTCCCAGTGCAGGGCGACCCACGCTCGCGCCGCCAGCGCCGCCAACTGCTCGTTCGTGACCGTCCGGGGCAGCGGATCGACCTGGCTGTAGTAGCCCGGCAGGGCGTCGGCCACGTCCTGCAGTTTGACGCGCACGACCTGCTTGGGCTGCCCGCCCCGCCGCTCGTAGATGTCGAGCAGCCGGTGGATCACCTGGGCCGTATCCTCGCCGGGTTCGAAAGGTCGATCGGTCATACTTCGAGGTATCCTTACCAGATCCGGTGCAAGGCACGTGCGCCGTGGCGGGGTCCCGGCGGGCCTTCGGGCTTGGAGAGTGCCGCTCGTTGATGGTGGCTGCCAAGCGTGCCTCGCACCCTGGTTGTCATGGGGCTAGACGGAGGGCGCCTCGACCGGCGCCGGCTCCGGTTCCGATGCCGGGCCCTCGGCCGGCGCCTCGATCTCCTGCATCATCGCTTCCTTGTCGATGTCGATCACAAAGGCGTGGTTGTTCCGCCGCACGACGGTGCGCACGCAGTCGACGTAGGGCAGCAGGCCGGCGGCCTTGTCCGGGGGCGTCGCCAGGATCACCTGCAACTGGCTGTCCACCATAAAGCGGAGCGCGCTGGCGGTGCGGGCCGTGTCCATCTTACCGAATGCCTCGTCGAAGATCGCCAGCCGGATGGTGTCCGAGGGCCGGGGCTGGTTGAGCCGGTAGGCCTGGGCGAAGGAGGCCGCCATGGCCACGTAGAAGGGCGTGGTCGTCTCGCCGCCGGACTTCTTGGCCTTGATCCTGCTCAGCCGCGCGCTGTCGCCGTTGGGGTAGTGGATGCGGATGTCGTAGTGGAGATAGTTGCGGTAGTCCTGCAGCTCCTGGAGCTCGGGGATCAGCTCCTCGTCGGGGGCGGCGGTCAGACGCTCGAAGAGCAGGTCCCAGCCCTCCTGATGGCGCTGCCGGAAGTCCGATTCGAAGAGCGAGGCGCCCAACACACTCTGGCTGTCCATGATCATGTCGTACACCTGGCGCAGGGTGGGCTCGGCCCGGGTGATGAACTCGAAGCGCTCCCCGCCGAAGCGCAGCCGGGAGAGCGTGCCGTTGAGGTAGGAGAGCTGCTGGCGGGCGTCCTCGATCTGCTCCCGAAGGCGGTGGATGAAGTTCTCGACCAGCTCCTGCTCCGCCATCGCGCGCTGCTCGGCGATGCGGGCCTCGTACGACGGCAGCTCGGAGGCCAGGTAGCGGTCCCGCTCGCGCGTGTAGCGCGCGGCGTCCTCGTCTGTGTCGTACCCGAACTGGTACTCCAGGCTATAGGCGTGCTTGGCCTCGAAGAGCCGATCGCGGCTGCGCTGTTCGGCGTTGGCGTAGTCGCCCTCGTAGCGGGTCGCGTTGGTCAGCACCGTCTCCAGCGGTTGGCGCTCGCGGCGGCTCTCGTACTCCTTGCGGGCGCCCTCCAGGAAATCGGCGCCCCCCTCACGGTCGAGGAACGCCTCGGCCTCCTGGAGCGCCACGGCGGCCTGCTGCTCCAACGACGGCAGGCGCTCGTCCTCCAGGGCCTCGATCCGGGCGCGCAGGCTGCCGATCGCCTCGTTCAGCGTGGCGACCTCGTCCTCCAGCGCGCGCACGTCGGCCCGGCGCGCCGCCACGACCTCGCGCAGGGCCTCCACCGACTGCATATCGAGGCCGGCGAGTTCCTCTTCTAGGGCCTGACGTTCGGCCTCCAGCTCGGGAAGCCGCGCCACGACCGGCAGCTCGTGCTCCAGTTCGACGTACCGCCGCACTTTGTCGCGGGTCAGGCCCAGACGCGCCCGCAGGGCGCGATCCTCGGCCTGCAAGGCAGCCAGCTCCTCGGCGATGGCGTCGATGCGCCGCTCCCGCTGCTGAATCTGGCGGGGGACGGCCCGGTCGCCGATGAACCATTGGGTGTAATAGCGCGGGTTGAGGTGGCGGCTGGTGTAGTTGCGACGCACGAAGCAGTCGCGGGTCACGGCGGTGCGGTGGTCGCGCAGTCCCTCCAGCGTGTCGCACTTGGCGTAGCCACCCAGCAGCATATCCACCAGGGCGCGGCCCGCCCGGCTCTGGGTCTTGACCTCCTCGGCGAGGCTGCCGCGCCGCGCCGGGCGCGCGTGTTGGAGGATCCGGTCGGTGTCCGGCAGGCCGACGCCGTGCAGGTGGTCGACGAGGCGGCGCCGTTGGTAGAGGCGCATGGCCGCGTCGTAGTGCTCGGGGGGGACCAGCAGGTCGAACCGCGCGCGGCCCAGGATGCCCTCGACGGCGTCCTGCCACGACTCGTCGGGCACCTCCAGGACGGTGCACAGGTAGACGAACTTATCAGCGCCCAATCCCAACTCGGCCCGGAGCAGGCGGCGCAACTGCGCGGCCTGCGGCGCGGCGGACTCGTAGCTCACGTCGCGGTTGCCGGTGCGGAGCTGGTCGATCTCGCGCTGCAGGCGGGCGGCCTCCTCGCGCCGTTGGCGGCTCTGCTCGGAGACGAGGGCGTGGCGCCGGGCGTAGTCGTTGCCCAGGTCGTCGAGCGCGCCTTGTACCCGCGCCAGGGCGTCGCCCGTGACCTCGTCCAGACCCTCGGTCAGGGGCGCCGGCACCGCGTCGCCGTCCTCGATCAGCAGATCGCGCAGGCGCGCCAGATCCCGGCGCTCGTCCGCCAGCAGCGACTCAAACGCGGCCGCGCGTTCCCGTACGGTCTCCAGTTCGACCTCGGCTTGGGCGATCTCGTCCCGCAGGCGCTCCGCGCGCTGGGCCGTCGTGTCGCTGCGGTAGGCGACCACGGCGTCCTCCAGGGCCTGCCGGGCGGCCTTGAGCTCGTCGTCCAGGTCGTCGCGCTGGAGGACGTGGCGGCTGAGCGAGACCTGCCGCTCGTCCAGCTCCAGCCGGTAGCGCTTGAGCTGCGCCAGGTAGTCGTCGCTCTGGGCGCGGCGGCGGACGTAGCCGTTGACCAACCGCAGACGCCGCTGGGTGGTCCGCTCCTCGTCGAGCGCCTCGATGGCATCCAGGGCTTCGATGCGCTGGCGGATGTCCGCGGCCAACGTCTCGAAGTGCCGCATGGTCTCCAGTTGGTCGCGGAGTGTCTTCACGTCCACCAGGTTCTCGTCCAGCAGGTAGTTGTGGACGAACTCGCGGATGTCCGTGAGGGGCGTGAAGGCCAAGCCCTTGACGATCTTCTGGGTGAAGGTCTCCTTGAGTTGGCCCAACCGGTTGAGCAGGTGGAAGCGGTAGTCCGCCAGGCGCGTGAAGGTCTGGACGCGCCCGTTGGGCAGGGCGAAGTGCTCCATATGCCGCCGGAACGCCCGGCTGTCGTAGAGCTGCCCCTCCCCCTTGAAGAACCACGCGTCGTTGAGCGCGGCGTTGTTGATGATGAAGTAGGCAATGTCGGGCGAGCGGTTGTCCTGATAGGCGTCGATGACGGCCCCGTGGACGAAGTAGCTGTCGTCGGGGTTGCGGAACTCCAGGGCGACCACGCCGGTGGTGTCGTCGCGCAGAAAGCGCTGGCCCTCGGTGCCCAGTTCGCCTCGTATGTACCCGGCCAGCGTCCGCTTGCTGGCGTCCATCGCGGCCCGGTTGAACTGCACGTCCCGCTGCCCGCCCACCAGCGCAAACTGAATGGCGTCCAGGATGGTGGATTTGCCCACGCCGTTCACGCCGATGAAATAGGTTGTGCCCCGGCAGCTAATCGTTGAGTTCTCGAAGAGGTGCCAGTTGATCAGTCGAATGCGCGTTAGCTGCTTCATGCGTCGTCTCCATCATCGTCATCGTCGAAGTCGTCGTCCATCCCGTTGTCGTCGACGGGATCGTCGGTCACGCGGTACCGGCGCAGCCACGCCTCCATCTCCTCCGCCGTCTGAACCGGCAGCATCATCTTGATGGAGCCCCGCAGCCGGATGCGCGCGTCGCTGTCGTGCACGTCCAGCGAACGGCCGTCGATGACCTCGATCAGGCCCAGGTTGCGCATCCGCCGCATCAGCCGGTCGTACTGCCCGATGCCCAGATCGCGCTCCTTGCCAGTGATGGTCCGGTACTCCTCGCGGACCTCACCCAGGGTCACGACCGGGTCCTTGGCCAGGCTGAGGCGCTCCGACTGTTCCTCATAGAGCTTGCGCAGCACCACGATGATCAGCGACTCGTCCAGCTTGTAGCGCCGGCGGCAGTAGCCGTACTCCGAGACGACCTGAAAGATCCGGTGGTAGTCGTCGTGGAGCAGCGTGAAGCCCGCCGCGCTGCAGAGCGCTTCGAAGACGTCGCGGTGCCGGAAGACCAGGTAGTAGTCCTCCTTCTCGCTGTCCTGGTCCTGATAGAGAAACGTCCCGCCCAACAGCCGGTTCATCACCCGGGGGATCTCATCCCGGACCTTGTTGGGGAGGTCGGTCGTCTCAAGGACGGTATCGAGGGTCATAGCCATACGTATCTCCTGTTAGTGATTGCGCGTTGCGCCCGGGCGTTTGACCAACTGGAAGGGCTGAACGGCGATCCCTTCGTCCAGCACCACCGGCTCGCCCGGCACCGGCTCCACGTTGTAGCGCACCTCGGGATGGTTGCCGTAGGCGATGGTGTAGATCAACCACGGCAGCCCCTCCGTCCCGGCGAAGGTGCGGGGCGGCAGGTCGCGGATGTGGAGGGTGTGATGGCCGTTGAAAAGGTCGTCGACGAAGCTCTGGATCTTGGCCGGCGTGATCACCTGCCCCATCTCGCCTAACGTGGCCTCCCGGATCGCCATAATATCGGCCGGGTCGAGCGTGGCCATGGTGATGGGATCGGGGTCGAAGGGCGCGCGCCGCCTCGGGGGCGTGTAGAAGCTGCGGGTGTCCGGATGCCGCACCGGCGACGAGAGGAACGCGGGCGCGTCCCGGGGCAGCAGCACCTCATCCTCGTTGAGCCGCGCCGCCAGGCGCTTGGCCAACACCGCCAGGCGGTCCTTGAAGCCGCCGTCCGCCCCGACCAGTTGGTACTGGATCTGGCGCAGCGAGGTGCGGATATACTGCGCGTGGCGGCGGTCGATCTCCCCGAGCAGTGGGTCGAGGCCCTCCAACTGCGTGATGATAAACCGCAGATAGTGGTGGATCTCGTCGACGGCCTGTGCCGGGGAGTGTTGGCCCTGGGTCGCCAGCTCGTCGGCGGCCCGGTTGACCCAGTCCTCGTCCAACTGCCAGGTCTGCAGGCGCGCCACGATGTCCCGGCGGTAGCGGGAGACGTGGTCGGAGGTCTTGAGCGCGTGGTACGCCGGGCCGAGCACCTGGGCGTAGTCCTCGTACTGGAGCCGCAGCAGCTCCGCGACGGGCCGATCCCGTGTGACGCGCTCCGTGTACCGCCGGATGTTCTGGTTGAGCTCGTTGAGCCCCCGGACCAGTTGGCGGACGCTGTCGTAGGACTGGGTCAGCGCCAGGGCCGGGGAGAAGTCGTCGTTCTCGCTGGTCAGCAGCTGGTGGGCCGCGTAGAGCTGGCCCGTGTACTCGCGGGGCTTCTGCTCCTGGATTGACCGCAGCGCCTCCAGCAGCGTGAAGGCGTAGTCGGGCAGGATGATGAACTCGGTGTAGTCCGAGGACTGCTCGCGCTCCAGCCAGCCGGCCTCGACCAGGCGCCGCAGCGCCCCGGAGGCGTAGGTCTTGGCGTCGCTGCTGTCTGGGGCGTCCTCGGAGTTACCTCCTACGTAGGCGTCCTCGTCCTCGTCGCTGAGGAGTGCATCCGCCCCTTCGTTGGCAAGGTAGTCCATAATCTCGGCCATGACCACCTCGCGGGTCAGCCCGAAGCGGTTGTACTCGGCGAGGCCGTAGATGCGCAGCAGGATCGCCATATAGTGCCGTTGGTGGCCGCCGGATCCCAGGAGATTGAAGAGGCCGGCGGGCAGGACGTCAAATGGATTGCCGAGGGTGCTCATCCCGCTCCGTTCTCCCACACCAGGATATCATTGGGCTCGCAGTCCAGCACGTGGCAGAGCCGGTCCAGCGCCTCCAGGCTCACGTAGCGGGCCGTGCCCGCGTCCAGCCGGTAGACCAGATCCTTGGGCACCTCGGCCTCCCGGGCTAGCTGCCGCAGGGACCAGCGCTCGCCGGTGTCAGCCTGGCGGCGCCCCAGCAGGACGGTCAACGTATTCGCAGTTTTGATCATCGTCATCGCTTTGTATGGAACAAATGTTCAACACCCTGGTCTCATTATAAAGCGATCTGTCGCGTTGTCAAGACAGATCGCGGGATTTTCAGGAACTTTATCGCTGTGTCGGGAATCGTCAAGAAAGAGACTCGCCGCGGGGTTAGCGCTCAAAGGTTTCCGTTCTTGACGGGAGGTACCACTTCGCGCCGGCAAAAACCTTTGAGCGCTGCGGCTATCCATCGTCTGCACGCGACGCGGGGGCATCCTTGTCCAGCCCTTCAGGATTTGAAGAGATCCTCCGGCGAGATCGACTGCATCTGCTCCTGGACGTAGTCCGCCATCGCCTCGGCGTGACCATCTTCGCGCCGGGGGACGTTCGACCCCTCGATCACCGGCGCGTCGTGATCCACGTGCGGGTGGGAGCGGGCGTCGAACAGCGCCCATTGGAGCAGCGCTTCCCACAGGGCCGTGATGTCCTGGGCGTAGGCGGGATCGTCGAGGCGGTTCTCCATCTCCAGCGGATCCTGCTCCAGGTCGAAGAACTGCGACTGCGCCGGGTTCTGGCTCCAGAGCAGCTTCTGCGTGGGCGTGCGCACCATATATTCCCGGCCGCCCTGGGCCTCCGCGAAGATGCGGCTGCGCCCCGCGCCCGGCTCGGCGAGGTCGAGACCCTGCATCGTCCCCGGCACCTCGCATCCTGCCGCCCGCAGGAGCGTCGGTGCGACGTCGAGGTTGTTGACCAGCGCGTCGGAGACCTCGCCCGCGCGGGCCTGGCCCGGATACTTGACGATCAGCGGGACCTTGACCAGCGGGTCGTACATATAGTTGCCCTTGAGCACCAGGTGGTGGAAGCCCAGGTACTCCCCGTGGTCGCTGGTGTAGACGATCAGCGTGTCGTCGTAGAGCCCGCGCCGGCGCAGCGCGTCGATCATCCGCCCGACGTGGTGGTCGATCTGGCTGATGGTGGCGTAGTAGTAGGCCATGGCGCGGCGGACCTTGGCCTCGGTGTGCGCGGCGTGCGGGAAGTAGCCCCGGCTGCGCTTGAGATCCCGGTCGAGCGGGACCTCGGTCCAGCCCGGCAGCAGCGTCAGGGCCTGCGGGTCGTACATCTGATCCCACGGCGCGGGCGGGTCGAAGGGATGGTGGGGCTTGATAAACCCGACCATCAGCATATGCCCGCCGCCGTCCCACGTCGCTAACGTCTCCATCGCCCGTTCGGCGATCCACGTGGTGGAGTGATGGGCCTCGTCGAGGTCGGAGGTCCCAGCCCCGAGCGTCTCCCAGTAGGCTTCCGGGGCGTCCTGCCGGTACTCCTTCCGCTGATCCATCAGGTCGATGGCGTCGACGAGCCCCTCGTCCCGCAGCCAGCGGTGGTAGTCGTCGTCGAAGCGGCCCGGGCCGTCCTGCTCCGCCAGTGCCATCGACTCGAAGCCGACGTCGAGGTAGGTCGGCGTGAAGTGCATCTTTCCGACGGCCTTCGTCCGGTAGCCGGCGTCCTTCAGCACCCGGGGAAAGGTCGGGATGCCGTGGGGCTGGGTGCTGCGGTTGTGCCATCCGAGATGCTGGTGCACGTACTGCCCGTTGAGCAGGCTGTAGCGCGAGGGCGTGCAGACCGGGTAAGGGCAGAAGCTCTGCTCGTAGCGCACGCCGTCCTGGGCCAGCCCGTCGACGTTGGGCGTCCAGACGTCGGGGTTGCCGTAGGCGCCCAGGCAGTCGAAGCGGTGCTGGTCCGCGTGGATGAGCAGGATATTCGGTTGTTTTGCCATTGAAACTCCTTTCACGATTTCAGTCCCCGGCACTCGGTTTCAGTCCCCGGCACTCTCGCACCCCAGAGAGTGCCGGGGACTGAAACCTACCTACGTCTCCAAGAAATCCGTCTCTGTGACCGGCGTTGACTCATCGTACGGGATGCGGAACGTCTTGATCTCACCCGGCACGAAATCCGCCCGGATCTCCCGCGCCCAGGCGGGCAGCCTCAGCACGGCGGACGTAGCCCGGCCTGCTGTCTCGTAGGCGCGCAGAATCAGCGCGTTGCCGTCCTCCGCCTCCTTGAGCGCCGCGACCACCACATTCTCACAGTCGACCACCAGGAAGCTGTTGCTCTGGGGCAGCGGGCCGTCGCGGAATGTCGTCGGGATTGCGACCGGGGGCGCGTTGAGCTCGACGGCGTGGCGCACCGTGCCCGCCTCCGCCCAGCTTCCCCGGTGCGGGAGCAGGCTGTACGTGAACGTCTGCCGGCCCTGGTCGATAAACGCGTAATCGCGCTCGGGCTCGGGTTCGGCGGGGACGTGATGCGCGTAGATCGGGCTGCGCAGCACCGTCAGGCCGATCTCGTGCCCGTCGACATCCGTGCTCGGCTTGCCGTCGTTGAGCACGCTCAACCCGTAGCGGAGGTCGACGTCGCGGATCGTGCCCGAGACGTCCACCCAGCCCTGGATGGCCTCCTCCTCGCCGTTGGCCTCCCGCTCGATGTGCCCATAGGGGATCGCGTGGGTGGCGGTCGTCGCACCCACGTTGACCGGGAAGCGGAGATTGAGCATCTTGAACTGCTCGTGCCAGTCGACGGTCACGTGCACGTCGATCCTCGGCGGGCCGGAGCGCCCGCTGTAGAGCGTGAAGTCCTGGACGAGCCGCGAGCGCTCGTAGGTGCTCTCCACCCGCAGGACCGCTTTCACCGGTCCCGCCTCGAGCACTTGCACCCGAGCGGCGGCGAACGCCCCGACCTCATCGTCGAAGCGGAAGATGCCGTGGCTCCAGGTGTCGCTGGGATCGTCGATGACCACGGGCCGG
The DNA here is from genome assembly GCA_034437735.1 of Anaerolineae bacterium. GTDB lineage: Bacteria > Chloroflexota > Anaerolineae > B4-G1 > SLSP01 > PWVB01. The sequence goes on along the minus strand of DAOTTS010000250.1, from coordinate 6,533 downwards.
GCCGCCGGCCCTTCCAGTACCTCGATGCCGGCGTCCTTGTCGAAGAGGCTGATCAGATACCCCGTCTCCGGGTCGAACGTCAGCCGGAACCGGTCATTCTCCAGCCTCGTGTCGTCCGCGCTCAGGTCCGGCGCCCCGCCGTTCGACGCTCCGTCATTTGACGCTCCGCCGTCCGATGCCTCGGTCTTGAGGTGGTAGACCCGGTACCCCAGCGGCGGCAGCGAGGCGACAAACGCGATCCGCACCCGCCCCCAGGCGGTGGCGTGGGATTGGACGCGCTGGTGCGGCACCGGCGTCCCTTCGTCGTCGACGAGGACGCACCCCTCCGGAATGCGCCCCATCTCCATCTCGACCGCGGCGCGGCGCTCCCAGGCGTGCGGGTTGAAGACCACGAGGGGTTTGGTGTCCGGGGATTGCGGGACGTGCATGGACCACGCCAGCGACTGGACGGCGTCGTTGAGGGCCCGGTCGGCGATCGTCATGGCCTCGCTGTAGAGGTCCTGGGCGTCGTCGTAGGCCTCCTTGAGGCTGGTGCCGGCGAGGATATCGTGGAACTGGTTGAAGAGCACGTCCTTCCACGCCCGCTCGAACGCCCCCGTGGGGTAGGTCAGCCCCGTGACCTGCGTGGCGACCACGGACCACGTTTCGGCGCGCAGCAGGGCGTGCTCGGCCCGGCGGTTCCAGCGCTTGATGCCCGAGTGGGCCGCGTAGCACCCGCTGGCGTGGTGCTGCAGCTCGTCGTGGACGACCGGCAGGGGCCAGTGCGCGTCCCGGACGGCGTTGAAGAACCGCCTCAAGGTGCTGAAGCGCAGGCGGGGCAGGTCCGGGCTGCCGTCCAGGTCGTGGATCGTCGCGATGTTCTCCCGGGTCGGTCCGCCCCCGTGGTTCCCCACCCCGTAGAAGCAGGCCAACGTGTCGACCGGCGCCTTCATCTCGGCGGCGCAGCGCCGCACGTGGGGCGCCAGGTCCTCCCCCCAGGCGTTGTACCGGAAGGGCAGTTGATAGGTGAGCACCCGCGAGCCGTCGTCCGCCTCCCACCAGAAGAGCCGTCCGGGCAGGTCCTTCTCGTGCGGGCCCGGGCGCATGAAGACGTAGGCGTCGAGCCCGCTCTGGGTGAGGAGCTGCGGCAGGACGGCGTTGTGCCCGAAGCTGTCGATTGCGTAGCCCACACGCGCGGGGTTGCCGAACTTCTTGCGGAAGTACCGCTGCGCGTAGAGCGCCTGCCGCGCGAAGGACTCGCCGCCGGGCACGTTGCAGTCCGGCTCGATCCACCAGCCGCCGGCGACCTCCCAGCGGCCCTCCGCCACCCGGGCCTGGATCTCGGCGAACATCGCCGGATCGATGCGCTCCACCCAGGCGTAGAAGGCCGCCGAGCTGGCGGTGAAGCAGAAGCCCGGATCCTCCTCCATCCGGTCCAGGGCGGAGCGGAAGCTCGCCAGGACCTCCTGGACGCCCTCTTTCCACGGCCACAGCCACACCGGGTCGATATGGGCGTTCCCGATCATGTGTAACGTCTGCATATGGCTCCTTTTAGCGTCGTTTTCAGCCGTTTTCAGTCCCCGGCACTCTCTGGGGTACGAGAGTGCCGGGGACTGAAAACGAGTGCCGGGGACTGAAAACTAAGTCTGCGGGATGTCGACCGGCGGCGCTTCCTCGAACGACAGCGGCTCCGCCGCCGTGGGCATCTCCGGATAATCGGGCATCCCGATATTCTGCACCAGCTCGTCGATCCGGACCAGCCGGTCCTCGGCCATCGAGCGGTTCGCCGCCACCCCGGTCAGGATGGAGTACGCGCCCGCCCGCTGGTCCGCCGCGCGCAGATACGGGTCGTCAGGCGGTTCGGCGCCCAGGATGTCCTCCAGGATCCGGCTGTCGCCGCCCCCGTGCCCGCCCCTGGCGGTCCAGACGTCGACGCTGTACGACGAGCCGAAGTGCGGGAAGACCGTGATGCTGGTGCCCCGCTTCTGCGTCTCGCCCGGCACGCTGCCGTCGGCGTTGATGTAGGACGATTCGACGGTCCTGTGCTCGATCCGCCCTTTGCTGCCGTTCAGGGTGATGGTATACCCCTCCCACGGCATAAAGGCGTTGAGCGAGTAGCTCATCTTGACCCCGTTCTGGTAGTTCACCAGCACGTTCATCGTGTCCTCGATGTCGATAAGGTCGCTAAAGACGCACCGGTCGCGGAAGTACCCGTCGTAGACCTCGTGGTCGAGGTAGAGCCCCTTGAGCTTCGGGTTGTCCCGGATGTCGAGCCGGAACCGGCAGCGGGTCTCCGGGCAGGTGAGGCAGCGCTCGGTGCGGCTCTGCAGGCCGTACCGCTCGGCGGTCGCCGGCGTGTAGAACTTCCGGTGGCCCTGGGCAAAGACCGACTCGGGCACGGTGGAGAGCCACCAGTTCACCAGGTCGAAGTGGTGGGTGGCCTTGTGGACCATCAGCCCGCCCGAGTTCGCCTTGTTGCGGTGCCAGCGGCGGAAGTAGTCCGCGCCGTGGCGGATGTCGAGCATCCAGTGGAAGTCGACGGAGTGGATGTTCCCGATGACGCCCGACATCAGCAGGGCCTTCATCTGGGTGCGCGGCGGCGAATAGCGGTAGTTGAAGGTGACCCGGCAGGTCCGCCCGGTCTCGCGCTGCGTGTCGATGATGCGCTGGCACTTCTCGGCGTCCGTCGTCATGGGCTTCTCCGTGATAACGTCGCAGCCCAGATCCATCGCCCGGACGATGTAGGTGTCGTGATAGCAGTCCTTGGTGGTGACGATGACGGTGTCCGGTTGGCATGCCTCGATCATCTGGTCGAACTGGTGCGCCGGGTAGCCTTTCAGGTCGGCGCCCAGCGCCTCGGCCTCATCCAGGGCCAGCTCGAGGCGCCCTCTGTTGATGTCGCAGACCGCCAGCATCTCGGACGTGTCGCTGTACGCTTGGAGGATGGCGTTAAAGAGCATGCGCGAGCGCCCGCCCAACCCCACCTGTACGTATCGTGTCTTATCCATAGCTAAGATCATCTCCTTGGTTTGTACGTGATGTCGGTATGGGAACACAGAGAAGCACAGAGGTGACACAGAGATACACAGAGAAAATCAAAGATTGGGTCTTGGTCAAGTCCCAAATTTGGGATAAATCTGACGTATCAGACGTAGCCTTAATGATGACTGTCATATAGAAACGCTCTGTGTGTCTCTGTGAATTCTCTGTGAACCTCTGTGTAACTGACAGGAATCCTTGCTTGCCGCGTATCGATGGTTGGCCCGCTGTTAAGCCCTACTCGCGCTTGATCGCGTCCAGGGTCTCCTTCTCCGGGCGCTCGCGGTAGAACTCGTCCAGCGGATAGCAGCCGGAGACCATCCCCTTGCGGGGGGCCGTCGTGCAGTCGCTGAAGGTCCGGCAGATCCGGCGCCGGTCCAGCGACCGCCCGGCGAGCACGTCCGCCGCCATGTCCGGGTACGGCAGGGCCATCCGGCCCAGCCCCACGAAGTCCACCTGCCCGGTGCGCACCACGTATTGCGCCACGTTGGGCAGCCACTCCTGCAGGTATGAGTAGGCCGTGCCGGCGTACGCCAGCTCGGGCCGGTGCGCCTTGAGCTCGGCGGTGGCGGCGATCATCCGCGCGACGCCGAGCAGCGGATCCTCCGGCGGCTCGTACCCGTCGGACGGCGGGAAGAGCGCCGGGCGCTGGATGTGCGGCACGTAATAGGGGCTGCCGGCGGTCACGTTGACCAGCTCGATCTCCAGCTCGGCCAGCAGGTCGAGGAACCGCTTGGGCTCCGCCAGATCGATCCCGGTGCCCGACCCGTCGCCCCCAAAGGCGTGGCGGTAGGGCGTCTCCGGGAGATCCATCGGCTCGCCGGCGCCGTCCGCGCCCGGCTGGAAGGGCACGAAGTCGTAGGCGCTGAACCGCACGCCGACGCCCAGGCCGGGGGCGGCCCGCCGGATCGCGGCGACGGCCTCGCGGAGGAAGCGGGTGCGGTTCTCGAAGCTGCCCCCATAGGGGCCGGGGCGGTCGTATGCCGAGAGGAACTCGTGCCCCAGGTAGCCGTGGCAGTGCTTGACGTCGACGAAGGCGAAGCCGGCCTCCTGGGCCAGCGCGGCGGCCTTGGCGAACGTCTCGACCAGCGCGGCGATCTCCGCGTCCGTCATCACCGGCTGATCCGGGTCGACGCCGAACTTGGCGTCCAGCACGGGGTGGTGGTAGAGGATCGTGGGCTCCAGCCGCGACTTGACGTACGGGCGCGAGAAGCGGCCCGAGTGGGTGAGCTGGAGGCCGACCAGCAGGTCCTCGGTCGTCCCGAAGTGCGCCTCATGTTCTTCGACCAGCACCTCCCGCAGGGCGGTCAGGTCGACCACGGTCTCCTCGTTGATCATCAGTTGGTTGGGGTTGGCCCGCGCGTCCGGCTGGACCGCGACGGCCTCCCCGCCCCAGATCAGCTTGGCCCCGCTGAGCCCGAACCGCTTCCAGCGGCGGAGGGTCAGCTCGGAGGGGCGCCCGTCCTGGGTCCCGTCCCACCCCTCCATCGGCAGCACGCAGAAGCGGTTGCCGATGCGGGTGCCGTCCTTGAGGACGTAGGGCTGCGCCAGCGGCGCGCCGGCCCCCGTCTCGATCTCGGGGTCGAACCCCAGGTCCAGATCCAGGTCCTGCAGATACGTGCGGAAGGCCTCGGTCGTGCGCAGCGCGGCGAGGCGTCGGTAGTTAGCCATAAAGACGTTACTCCTTATTGAATGGTGTTTAATGAATGTGCTCAAAGTGGATCGTCAGATCCACGTACCTCGGATGAAAATAGGTGCGGCTCCAAGCCGAACGGGGATCTGACGATCCCCTCCGAGCAAATCAATCGGGTGCTAACAAACGCTCGGAGCCCCCGTGCCCTCAGGGCAGGCTTCGCACTCCCCGGGGTCGGCTTAGCAAGGCGCCCTCGTTTCATATCTGTGCCGCGACCTTCTTGACGCTCGCGATCATCGCCTCCATCTCCGCGCGGGAGCGCTCGGGATCGGTGTACAGGTACGCCGTCCGCGCCAGCACGTCCAGCGTCACCGGACACATCGTTGTGTCGTACGCCGGCGGCTCGTCGGCCAACGCGAACGCGTCGAACGCCGGGTGGTGCGCGCCGTGCCGCTGCATCACCGGCTCCCAGTTGGTGTAGACGTGGCGCCCGCTGTCGATGGGCGTCGAGGCGCGCACGCCCTCCGCCTTCAGGCCCGCCAGGAACGCCCGCATCGTCTCGGTGTCCTCGAACAACAGCGCCACCGTGGTGCCACAGTCCCCCTCCACGTCGTGGATGGGGTTGAAGGTGAACGGCCCGGCGCCGTCCAGGGCCTGGATCATCAGCCGCTTTTCGGTCAGCATCGCCTCCAGCATCCCGTCGAGGCGGGTCAGTTGGACGCGCAGGATTGCGCTCAGGATCTCGTTGATGCGGAAGTTCCACCCGGCGAACATGGAGGCCTGGAGGTTCGGGGCGTGGTCGCGGAACGAGCAGCCGCCGTCGTGGAAGATCAGCGCTCGCTCGTAGATCGCGCGGTCGTCGGTCACCAGCGCGCCGCCCTCGCCGCAGGTCATGATCTTGAAGTGGTTGAAGGAGAAGGCGCCGGCGTCCCCGATGGCGCCCAGCCGCTGGCCCCCGTACGAGCCGCCGTCCGCCTGGCAGGCGTCCTCCAGCACCCGCAGGTCGTGCGCGTCCGCGATGCGCATGATGGCGTCCATGTTGCACGGTAGGCCGACCATGTGCACCGGGATGATGACCTTGGTGCGCGGCGTGATCTTGCGCTCCACGTCCGCCGGGTCGAGGGTCAGCGACGCGTCGACCTCCGCCAGCACCGGCACCGCGCCGACGGCGAGCGGCGCCAGGGCCGTGGCCATGAACGTGTAGGCCGGGACGATCACCTCGTCGCCGGGCCCGATGCCCATCCCCACCAGCCCGCTGATGAGCGCGGCGGTCCCGCTGGTGACGGCGACCGTGTGTTCGACGCCGATCGTCTCCGACCATTCCCGCTCGAACTGGTCGGTCTCCCCGCCCTCCCCGCCCCGGTAGCGGAAGAGCTGCTTGGAGGCGATGACGCGCTGTACCGCGTCGACTTCTTCCTGTCCGATGATGTACATACCGTTCGCTCCTTCTTGTAAGCGTTGAAACCCTTGGGTTACACAGAGATACACAGAGGCGGCACAGAGGTTCACGGAGAAACGATGGATCGATTCTGCCGCAGCGACGAGCGATTTTAGTTTTGTCCGCAGATTATGCAGATTTTCACAGATTTTGGTTCTCTGTGTGCCGCTGTGAAGCCCTCTGTGTGATTCTGTGTCAATGATTCCGTGCGTAGCTTGATTGTAGTATGCCCTGGGGGGAGTGCAAGGTTGGGCCGACCAGAGGCCGACCACGAATGAAAAACGAATAAACGAATGCCTAATGCTCGGAGCGGATCTGTGATCCGCGGCCGACTGCGTGCGATCCCGGATTCACCCGGCATCCGGCCCGGTCTCTCCAATGCTCCCAGCGGATCTGTGATCCGCGGCCGACTGCGTGCGATCCCGGATTCACCCGGCACCCGGC
>DAOTTS010000249.1:0-11082 GCA_034437735.1 Anaerolineae bacterium | reverse complement strand
GCGGGCGAGATCCTCGTCGGCGCGCACTCCGCGTTCAGCCTCGCGAACTACGCGGCCGGAGCGAACGCGGTGCTTCCCACGGGAGGCTTCGCGCGAACCTGCTCGGTTTAGCGGACCACATTGGGCTATGCACACGCTCGCGAGGATTTATAATCCGAGCAGGCCGCGCATGCAAGGGTGATCGCCAAAGCCGGGGATGGCACATCCCCTCGGAGCCTTGGCTGACGACACGCACTCCCGGCAGCCAGCGCATACATCCAGCTCCAGCAACGCCTAGGTGCCATATGTCCCAAACGTACATCCCCTCGGAGCCTTGGGAATCGGGGGGTTGTGAACCCCGGCCTCTGTGGATATGCGGGATGGCGCCCTCAAAGTTGGGGGCAAGTTGGGGTTGCGTTAGGCTTACTGTTGACCTTCGTTAGAACATACGATCATCCGGTCAAAAAGCTTGACAAATAGATTTCGCGTATCTTATACTGAAAGTGAGTTCATGAAGGGGTGATTGTCTAATGAACGCGGCAGACGCGGATATTGATCTCTTAGCGGTCGGGGAGCTGCTGGTCGATCTGATCTCGACCGAACCGGCCGACTCGCTGGCGACCGCGGCGCGCTTCGAGCGGTACCAGGGCGGCTCCCCGGCCAACATCGCGGTGAACATGGCGCGCCTGGGTGGGAGGTCAGCGGTGATGGCCCGGGTGGGCGACGACGCGCTGGGCGCGTTTCTGCGCGAGACGTTGGCGGCAGCCGGCGTGCAGACGGCTGCCGTGCAGACCGATCCGGACGCCCACACGAGCCTCGTGCTGGTGGCGCGCACCGAGGTGACGCCCGACTTTCTCCCGATGCGGGACGCCGACTTCCGGCTCGACCCCGCCGATCTGGAAGGTACGGTAGCCCGGGCGCGGGCGGTTCACACGTCCACGTGGCCGCTCTCCCGGGCGCCGGCCCGCCGGTGCGCCGCGCGTGCGATCCACCTGGCCCACACGCAGTCCAAGCTGACCTCGCTCGATCCCAACTACACCCCGCGCATCTGGCCCGACCGGCGGGAGGCGATCGCGGTGCTGGAGGAAATCCTGCCGAGCGTCACCATCACGAAGCCCTCGCAGGACGACGCGGCGCGGCTCTTCGGAGAGACGCTGCCGCCCCACGCGGTCATCCGGCGCTTTCACGCCATGGGACCGGCGATAGTGCTCTTCACGATGGGGGCCGAGGGGATGATCCTGTCGGCGAACGGGGAGGCGACCCACATCCCTGCGCGGCCGCTGGAGGTGGCAGACGCCACCGGCGCCGGCGACGCGTTCTGGTCCGGCTTCCTGATGGCGCACCTGGATGGGCTGTCACCGGTGCACTGCGCCTACGTCGCGCGGGAGCTGGCGGAGCGGAAGCTGCAAGCGGTCGGTCCGCTGCCGGCGATCGAGGACCGGCGTCAGGTCTACGCGAAGGCGAAGGCGGCGATGAAGGGGTAGAATCAGTCCCCGGCACTGGCTGAGAATCAGTCCCCGGCACTGGCGAAGTGCGCAAGTGCCGGGGACTGATTCTCAGAGCACGCGGCGGACGACGTCGATCAGGTCTTCGATGTCGAAGGGCTTGGAGAGGACGGCATCAAAGCCCTCGTCCAGCAAGCCTTGCAGGTCGGTCTCCAGGATATAGCCGGTGATGGCGATCGCCGGGAGGTCCGGAGAGAGGGCCCGGGCCCGGCGGAGGAGCGCCTTCCCGCCCATCTGGGGCATGACGATATCGGTGATCAGCAGATCATACTCGCGTTCCTCCAGAAGCTGCAGAGCCTGTTCGCCATCAGGCGCCGGATCCACACAGTACTCGAGCGTCTCCAAGAAGTCGTGGATGGCTATCCGCAGTTCGGCCGCATCCTCGGCCAGGACGATGCGCTCGGCCTGTCCTTCCGCCAGTTCCGGCGCCGCGTCGGTCGCCTCCTGGTGCGCATCTCCGTCTACGCGCGGCAGATAGAGGGCAAAGGTGGTCCCCTCCCCCGGCACCGTGTCGACGTCAATCGTCCCACCGTGCTGGCTGATAATGCCGAAAACCTGGGAGAGGCCGAGCCCCGTCCCCCGTCCGGGCCCTTTGGTGGTAAAGAAGGGCTCGAAGAGATGGCTCTGCACCTCCTCACTCATCCCGTGACCGGTGTCGGAGACGAGGATACGCGCCCAGGCACCGGGCGCCATACCCCGAACGGGAGGCGGCGTCCCGGCATCAACCTCAAGGGGACAGACCCCAATGCGAAGCTGACCGCCGTCAGGCATCGCGTCGCGGGCGTTGACCGCCAGGTTGACCAGGGCCTGCTGAATGCGGGTCGCGTCCACCTCAATCACACACGGCCCCTCACAGAGATCAAGCGCGAGCTCGACGTTTTCGGGAATCGTGCGGCGCAACACCCCCATCACCCGTTTGGTGAAGCTCGCCAGGTCCAGCGGCTCGGTCTCCAGCATCGCCTGACGGCCGAAATCGAGAATCTGCTGGACGAGATCGGCGGCACGATTGGACTCCGCCAGGATGGTCTCAAGCGAGCGCACAACGCGGGACGGGAGATCGTGCTGCCGATTCAGGGGCAGCTGGGCGTAGAGAATGATCGAAGCCAGAAGATTATTGAAGTCGTGCGCGATCCCACCGGCAAGCTGTCCGACCGCCGCGAGGCGCTCCTGCCGGCGCATAACCTCCTCCATCTGACGCTCCTCGGTGATGTCGCGGCTGATGCCCATCGTGCCGATCACACGCCCGTTTGCGTCGCGCCGGGGGAGCTTGGTCACCAACAGCCAGCGCGTCTCGCCATCGGGCCGGGTGAGCTGCTCCACCTGGCCGATGATGGGCGTCTCGGCGTCCATCACCTGATCCTCGTCGCGCGCCATTCTGGCGGCCTGTTCCTCGGGATAGAAGTCAGCGTCGGTCTTGCCGATCAGATCCTCACGCCGGACGCCCAGGTGCTCGGCTTTCGAACGGCTGACCCGCACGAACCGGTGCTGCGCGTCCTTGAAAGTGATGGAATCCGGCGAGTTATCCAGCAGCGAACGGAGGAGATTGCGCTCGAAGGTCAGGGCCCGCTCCGCCTGCCGCCGGTGGAGAGTCTGGGAGAGGTGACTGATCAGGGTCTCGAGGGCCGATGCAAATCGGAGCGCCGTCCCACGACGGGGCAGAACCCCCAACCCACCATAAGGCTGCCCCCGGAAGGCAAACCCGGCAGCGTACGCCGCCTTCACATTCATCAAGCGTTCGACCGCCGGCCCCAGCCGCTTGGGAATCGTCCCAGACGAAAGCGCGACAATCCCGCCGGGCACCCGTTCGAGCTTGCCCGTGACGAAATACTCGGCCTCCGGGCCCATCGTCTCGATGGGGACCCCGGCATTTCTGGGGTTGAGCCGTAGAAGCGTGCTCAAGCGGTCCATAATCCTGCCGAACCCCCGCACCGCTCGTACTGTGACCGCCTGCCGATCGGGATCGTAAAGGGCCACTACGACGTAGGCATCCGGATTGACGCGGTACACGGCATCGGCGAAACACTCACAGATGTCGTCGGGATCATCCAACCGGCCGGCCTCGACAATCGTCTCGTTGATGAACTGCAGCTCATCGAGGGAACGCCGGCGTTCCGCCTCGACCTGCTTGCGCGCGGTGACGTCCCGCACGACACAGACCAGACCCTGCTCATCCATCGACGTCAGCGAGACCTCTTGAGGGAAACGGGATCCGTCCTTCCGCCGCCCCGTGGCCTCACCCCGCCACTGGCCCGCCGCCCGCAGCGACGGCATAATCTGCGCCTCAAAGCGGCATCGCTCGTCCTCCGGATAGAGCACGGGCCAGCGCTCGCCCACCAGCTCGTCCGGGCTCTCATAGCCATAGATCCGGGCGTGGGCCTCGTTGACGTACGTGAAGACCTCGTCCGCATCCAGGATGGCGATGCCGTCGATCGACGCCTCCATCGCCTGGAGCTGGCGCCGAATCCGGCGATCCGCCCGCTTGCGCTCGCGGATGTCACGGGTGGTACCCTGACACCCGACCGGCTGCCCCCTCTCATCGGTGACAAGGCGACCGGCAACCTCTACCGCTATCGGCTCGCCCGTCTTATCGAAGACCTCAACCTCAAAGATGAATCGCGGGGTCTCCGGCAAGCGGTCAATGACCTGCCTGACGGTGTCGACCATAAAGTCGAGCGCCTCCGGAACGACGTAGTCACCAAGGGAAGTGCCCACCCACTCGTCCGGCGTATACCCCAACAACGACTTGACCGCAGGGTTAACGTAGGTGAAGGTGAGGTCCATATCCATCTGCCAGATCACGTCCACGGTGTTGTCGGCCAGCAGGCGGTAGCGATCCTCACTCTCCCGGAGCGCGGCGAAGAGCCGTGCGTTCTTGATCGCCACGGCGACCTGATCCGCCAGAGTCTGGACGACCCGGACGTCGTGCTCATCGAAGGCGTGCAGCTCCGGGCTCTGGACGTCGAGGACGCCGACCAACTCGCCGTCGACCTTGAGCGGCAGGGTGAGTTCCGACCGCGTAGGGAGCGCCTCCGGATAGGGATTGATATAGTAGGGATCCTCGGTCACGTCGTTGGCCAGACGCTTGACGCCGTGATGCGCCACCCAACCGACCATCCCCTCATCGGGAGCAAGGCCGTAGTCCTCGGGAAAGAGATCCGCCGCCGCGCCCACCTTCACCTCCATCGGCAGCGCCCCCGCCGCGTCACGCACGAAGATGCCGACGTGGTGATAGCCCAGCACCGTATGGAGCAGATGGGCGGCCTTCTTCAGGATCGCGTCGATGTCCAGCATCGCGACGATCTCCTCACCGATCTCGTTGAGGGCCGAAAGTTGGGACACACCATGCGACAGGGCCGCCTCGGTCTCCCGGCGTTTGGTCAGGCGCACCCTCAACCGGCGGAGATCCAGGAAGGTATCCAGTTGGGCGCGCAACGCCGGCTCAGGGAGGCCGGCGGGGATCCAGCCATCCACGGCCTCCACGAGCGCCACAGGAGGATCGCCACCATTGCCGAGGCCCGCGATGAAAGGCGCCGCAAGGGCCAGTTCGGACTTGAGGGACGCGGCCAGGGCGCCGGCGTCCGGAACGTCGGCGTGGATCAGGACGAGGTCGGGAGACACACGGCGGGCCGCCGTCCCCACCTCCCCGACCTTGACACGGTGCACTTCGCCCTCAACGCCTGCCAGCTTACGGAATGGCGCCTCGATCGAAGGATTCTCTACCAGGAGGATGACGTGACGTTCGGACATACCACCAGCCTTGGAGCTTGTGCTCCCTATTTTGGCCTCATCCTACATTAGGATTTGGTTAGTGTCAAGTGCGGGAGGCGGTCGCAGGTCGTAAGTCGAAAGTCGTAGGTCGGGGTAATGACAGTTCGTTACGTTTGGGTGGATTGGGTTGGGAATCGGTTGGCCGGCTACCGGAACTCGGAGAGGTTCGAGAGGGTCGCGTAGAGCTCGACGCGTGCCGGCGCGGTGGGGACGATGACACGGACCTCGACGTCGCTGCGGCCCTTGGCCCGGACGGCGTCCAGGTAGGTATCCCCGCCCCCGATGACGGCGCCCCGCCGGTCGTACGCGAGGGCGAAGACGCGCAGATCCGAGACGCGGTCGCCGTAGGGATTCGCAATCCGGCCCGTGACCAACACGGTGTAGTCGTCCCCCTGATAGGCGACCGACTCGGCCTCAAAGGCGAGCGGTCGGTCCGGCGCGACCCGCTCACCGGGCAGGACCTGGGCATCGAGGCGCGCCACCGCCTGTCCCTCGCCGACGCTGAGGGTTCCTCCCACTCCCAGGGTCTGACCGGGCAGCATCCAGGTCACATAGCCCTGATCGGCCGTCAGCACGCGCCCATCGCCGTCGTAGGCGGTGACGCGGTACTGGGTGCCTTCCATCGCCTGCGAGGCGTCCGGGTTCTCAATCAGGAATCCGTAGCCGACGCTCCGACCGCGCTGCCCATAGCCGGTCTTGCGCACGTCCAGGCCGGATGCCGCCTCCACCGAGGAGAGGCCCGAGGGGACGGGATAGAGCGCCACGCCGGCGACCTCCCCGTCCTTGGTGAGCGACAGTTGGACGCCGGTCGCACTTTCGGCCAGGATGAAGTTAAGATAGGTAAATCCGCCCCCGATGATGGTGCCGTCGTCGTTGGTCGCGAGTGCCGAGACCCGGACCTCGGTGAGCGTATGGGGATAAGGGCTGCGGACGATGCCGGTCGCACGATCCCCATAGGGACCGTCCTCAAAGACGACGTACTCCGTGACGAAGCCGGGCTGGGGCGCGACCGCGACAAACTCCCCCGCGCGCAGCCGCACTTCAATCGCCGCCACGGTGACGCCCTCGTCCAGGCCCGTGGTGCCGGCGACGCCCAGCGTCTGGGCGGGCAGGAGGCGCTGCACGTAGCCGGTGTCGGTCCCGACCAGGGCGCCCTCCTCGTCGAAGAACGCGATCTCGTACGGCAGCGTGTTGACGGCCAAGGTGGGATTGGGATTCTCGATCACGAAACCATAGCCCAGGCTGCGGTCCTGCTGGCCGAAGCCCTGCTGGACCACGGCGACCGGCGCAGGGACGGGCGTGGCCGTGGGGAGGGGCTCCGGCTTCCGGGAGATCTCGGGGACCTCCCGGGATTTGGGCCGGTCCCCCAGGGACGGCGCCGGACGCGCCGTCGCCGTCGCGAACGGGATGGGGATAAGTTCAGCCATGGGCTCGGTCAGGCCGCAGCAGCCGGTGAGGATGAGGGCGGCGGCAGTGGCGAGGGCGATCAGCGATAGCGTACGGCGGTGCATAGGCTGCCTCGTGTGGTCATATAAGAAAGGTTAGGATCCGGCAAAATGGGTTCGTTTTGCAAAAGCACTTACATCTTGGATTTCGGGTAATCGTTTAGTTATGTGAGCAGACCAGGTGCAACGCACTTAAATTGAGTCCATAACCTACACTTAGTGCATACCGTACCTATTTGCCAGGCGTAAAAGTGCGTCGCACCTCAGAAGACTAAACAGATACCTATCCTCATTATAGGGATTTGGCGGACCGATTCAAGGGACCAGGGGTGGGCAATTTGGGGGGAGTTTCCATATTGGTTACGACACCCAAAAGCATGAAACCATGCTTGTAGTAGGCGCCTTTAGCGCCGTGCTTGTTTGAATTGCACCTTCGCTTAATTGAGCGTCACGGCGATGAATCGCCTACTACGAACGGATCTTATTTCCAGAGAAGAATTTTAAGGTTCGGTGGGATTTTGCCCACCCCTGGTGGGTTGAATTGGCCTGTTGCGGTTGCTATACTGAGGGTAACGATAGGAACCTCGTTTCGCGTCGCGTACCCTCACACCCCAGGAGAAGACTATGGACCCCCAAGCACTCGCTTCGTTCGCCATCCAGCTCAAAGGTGCACCCTTATCCATTCTGGTTGTCATGGTCGGGCTCCGCCGGCCGACCGGCCCGGAGGAACTCGTCACCTTCACCGGCTACTCCGTCCAGACGGTCCGCAACGGTCTGAACCGCCTGGCGTTGCTGGGCTTGGCCCGGCGGAAGGACCGCTATAAGGGTTGGACGCTGACCGCGGCGGCGTACGACGATTACCAGCGGATTCAGGCAGGACTTTCAGAGCCGGCGCCACTTTCAGAGCCGGCGCCACCTTCGGAGCCGGCGGCAGCCCGCTCCGCGCCCCCGCCACCGGAAGACGAGGGGGATCGTCTGCCCGTCCCGGCAGCGCCCTCCGATTCAGGCCCCGGGATCTCCCCGGAGGTCCAGCAGCCGGGCGGCGACGGGACCGGCGACAGGGAATTTTTAGCCGTTGAGGGACAAAAATTATCAGTCCCGCCATGTAGTAGTGGTTATTCTCATGGGGTCTCTTCGTTGTCTCTCTTACGTGAACCAACAGAACCAAGACCCCATGAACCCCTAACTACACCACACAGGCCGGACCGTCAAAATTTACCGGTCGCGCCGCGCCGGGAGCCGACGCACGACCCGCAGGCCGAGGCCGCCGTGGCGAAGCTGCGGGCCGCTGGGTGTCCGTCGCGGACCTCGAAGGGCCAAGGGGCCCGGGATGGGGTGGAGCAGGCCCTGGCCCTGGGGTGGAGCGGCGCGGAGGTGCTCCAGGCCGTGGAGGACTGGTTCGCGTACGCCGAGAGCCCCGCCGGACGGACGATCCACTCCAAGGGGTTTTTCACCTCGGCACAACTGCGCAAGGGGGAGAAGGCGCCGGACGCGGCGCCGGCGGCGGAATCGCAGGCCGCGCGGGATGCGCAGGCGCGGGCGTATATCGAGGCGCAGTATGCGCGGGTTGTGCGGCATTGAGGGCTGCGTTCGCCGGCGTCAGGGAGCCGCCCCTCCTGAGGGTCGACGGATCGCGGAGGGGGATGTGCGGGCGAGGTGCCACGCGACGCGGGGTGCCGAGGACGCCGCGCGCTTTCGCGCGCGCCGATGTCCCCGGCACCCTCCGCCCATTACGGATTGGGGAGGTATTCTTCGCGGACGGGAGCGAAGACTTCGATGATGATGGTGTCCTCCAGGACGTCGACGGCGTGTTCGACGTCGGGCGGGATGGCCCAGCTATCGCCGGGCCGGGCGTCGATCTCCTCGCCGTCGATGACGAACGTGACGTGCCCGGTGATGAGGGTGCCGGTCTGTTCGTGGGGGTGGCTGTGGCGGGGGAGGGTCGCGCCCTCGGCGAGGTGGAATTTGACCATGGAGGTGCGCTCGCCCCAGGCGAGGGGCTCCATGACGATGCCGGGGGTGAGTTCGCGATTGACGGTGGGTTGGTGTTTTCTAAACATCAGGGCCTCCTTCGGGCCGAATGCCCGGTCTGGGTTGTGGTTCTTAGGATACTGCGGTTCCGGGAGAGGGCAAAACAACAAATGGGGAAAGGAACGAATGGGGAGGGCGGACGATGGACGGAGTAGGGGCTAGTTGCGAGTTGCGAGTTGCGAGTTGGGAGTTGGTGGGGCCGGCCAAGAACACAACAACGAATGGGGAAAGGAACGAATGGGGAGGGCGGACGATGGACGATGGGGAAGCGGGAGGTGATGTGATGTCGTTCTATTCGGCGTTTGCGGCGCACTATGAGGCGATCTTTCCGTTCAGTGCGGACGTGTACGGGTTGCTGCGGGATTATCTGCCGGGGCCGCCGGGACGGGTGCTGGACGTGGGGTGCGGGACGGGGCACTACACGGGGCAGCTGGCGCAGGCGGGGTACGCGGCGGTGGGGATCGATCTGGATCCGGCGATGATCGCGCACGCGCGGGCGCACTATCCGGCGGCGTCGTTCCAGGTGCTCGATATGCGGGAGGTCGCGGAGCTGGCAGGGACGTTCGACGGGGGGGGCTGTATCGGCAACACGGCGGCGCATCTGGACCGGGCCGCGTTCGAGGGGTTTGTGGCGGCGATGGCACAGATGCTGGCACCGGGCGGAACGTGGATCCTGCAGGTGATGAACTGGGACTACGTGCTCACCCAGGAGACGGTGACGTTTCCGGTGATCGAGGGGGCGGACGGGGCGGTCTTCCGGCGCTGGTACCGGGAGATCTCGGAGGCCCAGGTGACGTTTGCGACGCGGTTGGAGGTGGACGGGGAGGTGGTCTTTGAGGAGGCGGTGCCGCTGACGCCGATCCGGTCGGCGGCGATCGCGGCAGTGCACGCGGCGCACGGGTTTGCGATGGTGACGCATCAGGGGAGTTACGACGGCGCGCCGTTCGATCCGGCGGCGTTCTCGGCGAATGTGTTTGTGTTCGCCAGGGAGTCTCCAGGTTGATGCCCACCCCAACAATCATGACAATGGTTCGTGGCCAGGTACGTGCTCTCCTTGCCTCGAACTGATCGTCGAGGTGCACCAACCCGGCGGCAATCGCGTCCAACACCTGGTGGTCGGCCTGGGGCAACCGGCTCGCCGGTTTGTAGTAGAGCGCCGGGCCGTCCTTGGCCCGCGAGGAGAGCCACCGGTAGTGAAGCATCTCGTTGTGGAAGACGGCGTTCAGGTCGTGCAGCATGATGCGCTTGATCACGCTCTGGTCCCGCCGCTTGCCCTCGTAGTACGCACCGGTGTGCAGCGTCCCGTCCCGGAAGCCCTGCCACGCCTCGGCCCCCCGTTTGAACCGCTCGCCGGGTCCGTCGACGATCCCGGATGGGTGATAATGCGTCCCCGGATCAACAAAGGGGAGTCTGTCGGTTTATGGAAAGCCGACCACGAATGGGAGAACGAATACACGAATGGGGGTCGGTTTATGGAAAGCCGACCACGAATAAGAAAACGAATACACGAATGGGGGTCGGTTTATGGAAAGCCGACCACGAATAAGAAAACGAATAAACGAATGGGGGGTGAGGGCGAGAAGGCAGCATTGGAGGGCACGGGGGCACACGTGGTACGGTGGTGGAGATCGACCTCGCATAAGATCCTACTGGCGTTCGGATGAGGGGACGTAGGAGGGCGGATCTCCCCGGTTCCGATACGATTTACGCACATCGTCCCGTCCGATGCGCTGAACCGGGCCGTCCGAGGTGGGCGGAAAGATCCGGTTCCATTCCAACTGGCGTCGCCCGAAGTTGAAGAGGAGGCCGACGGGCGCCTCGGCAGCTTTGAGGTAGTTGATCACTTGCCCGCGCTCGTCGTCGGTAAGTCGATGCGGAAAGGCCTTGAGTTCGACGACGACGGTGCGTTCGACGAAGAGATCCAGGTAGAACTGTCCAACGGGAACGTGGTCATATTGGACCTCTACGGGAAATTGCCGTTCGACGCCAATCTCTCGGTCGCGTAGTTCGACCGCCAGGGCCTGCTCGTAGATTTCCTCTTTGTATCCCGGCCCGATGAAGTTGTGAACGGTCATGGCCGCGCCGATGATGCGATAGGTCAGATCGTTGCCAGTGGCATCTGTGACCAGGTGGGGCATAGGACGCTCCTTTCTGTGTTTCTGTATTATAGGCATATTTGGCGGATGCGCGAATGGGGGCTGCGGGAGGCCGACCACGAATAGAACAACGAATACACGAACGGGGGGGGGGTACGCCTGCAGGTGGCCAACCACGAATGGGAGAACGAATACACGAATGGAAGGGTTGACAGGCAAGCTATACGCCTACGGTATCTCGGTATGGGATCTTGGAAG
>DAOTTS010000248.1:0-9657 GCA_034437735.1 Anaerolineae bacterium | reverse complement strand
ACCGGGTGTCTGGGAAGAATGCGCTCCCCTCGCTGGCGAATACGATTCGGGCTCAGAGTGCACTGGGGTGAGCGATTTCCCCTCGCCACCCCGGATTATTGAGAAGATACGAGAAATTTACCACAGCTTTCAACCCATTAACCAGCTTGACGGCAAATCACAGGCTTCTATAATCTGACGTAGAAGATAAGTTCTACATTCCAATACCAGGCATATTATCCTGCAACTTCGGGGAAAGGTGTACTCATGCGGCAAATGCGATTGATCGATAGCATCGAAGATCAAAACATACTCGATCTTCCAGAAGAAGCCAGTTATCGAGAGCGCCTAGTCGCTTTGTTATCAGGAGATTTAGACTTCCACGAGCAGGATAGCAGCTATGCCTCACATACTATTCATCCCTTCCCAGCTAAATTCCCTCCCCAAATGCCCCGGACGTTTATCGATGGCCTGACCGAACAAGGAGACCTGGTGCTTGATCCAATGATGGGGTCAGGCACAACTATTCTTGAGGCCTTTTTATCGGGTCGGCAAGCTATGGGGTTTGATATCGATCCACTAGCCGTCTTGGTGTCCAACGTGAAGACACAATCTCTTGATACAGGCAAAGTCATTCAAGCTGGAAACCACGTGCTTTATCAAGCCAAGCAAGCCATCGCCAGACATGGACAAGGATTACAGAAATCCCTAGAGACAGAGCGAGACAACTCAACACGGAGATTTCTTAACTACTGGTTCGACTTAGGAACTCAAATCGAATTATTGGCTCTGATCCGTGAAATTAAAAGGATCCCAAACAATGACGTCAAAAACTTTCTGCGCTTAATTTTCTCAGGCATCATCATTACAAAACGCGGCGGGGTCTCCCTGGCGTTGGATCTAGCCCATACACGTCCTCATCGAGCGAAGGTCGTCTTAAACCAGGCAGGAGAAGTGATATTGGAGCAAGATCTCAGCAATATATCGCGCAAACGCGCCAAGATTCTTACCAAAACATTACAATCACCCATTGAAGAATTCGGGAAACGTTTGCTTTCAGTTTCGAAACATTTGTTGAAAGGCCAAGACAATACGTTACCCCCCTACCTTGCCTTCGGCAATGCTCAGCACATCGCGCTGGAGCATGCATCCGTTGATCTAATTGTTACTTCACCTCCTTACGCTTCCAATGCTATTGACTACATGCGAGCCCATAAGTTCTCACTGGTATGGATGGGATACCCTATCAGAGACTTAGGCGACAAAAGGAAAGAGTATATTGGTGGGGAAGCCGTAAGTCAGTTTGACTTTAAAGCAATGCCGAATAAAACAGCCTCGGTCGTCAAGAAAATATCTGACGTCGATGAAAAGAAGGGCTTGGTCCTTCATCGATATTACTCAGAAATGACGCACGTGCTCAGAGAGATGTTCCGGATCCTGAAGCCGGGCAGAGCGGCTATTGTGGTCGTAGGGAGCTCAACGATGCGCGGGCTCGACACGGAGACAGAGAAATGTCTGACAGAGATCGGTGAATCTCTGGGCTTCGAAGTTCCCCACATAGGTATACGGCATCTCGATCGAAATCGTCGAATGATGCCTACAGGTAACAAGGTGAATCGCGAATCGCAAATCCAGCAGCGGATGAACGAGGAATACGTCATTGGCTACTACAAACCCGAGACCGCGTAAAATGGGAGTGCCTATGTCCCTCATAAGAGAACTACGTCGAGATTATCACAACCAATTATGCTCGGAAATCATCAGGTTTCGAGGCGAAAAGCCAACTATAGCGCCTAACTTTGCCGACAGTGGTAGTGTCACAAGCCGAGCTATCGCCAACAAAGTCATTGAGGCTATGGGATGCACACCTCCCCAAGGTTCTATCTCTGGACAAAAAGCCGGCCGCTTATTCGAGTCCGTGACAAAATCTTTCCTCGAACAAGCCTTTAAGCAGCTTGATCATCTGAGGCCCGGTCGATGGCGTTATTCCACAAGCCAGTCCATCGCAGAATTCGATCAGTACGTCCATCTGGCTGAACTGGGACAGATTATCGAGAGCAGCAAAGAGCTGAGAGCAGCACTCGGCGGAGATTACATTATCCAACCCGACATCGTCATAAGCCGAGATCCTGTAACCGATGAAGAGATCAACCATGAGAACCTGACCATAGTAGACCTCGCGGATGATTACGCAACGTCTTCACCATTGAGAGCCTCCAATTATCAGCCGTCCCGGCCTTTGTTGCATGCAAGCATTTCGTGCAAATGGACGGTCCGGAGTGATCGCGCCCAGAACACCCGGACGGAAGCCCTCAACCTGATTCGGAACCGGAAGGGAAACCTCCCCCATATCGTGATCGTGACCGCCGAACCGATGCCGACAAGATTAGCGTCCCTGGCGCTTGGCACAGGAGATGTCGATTGCGTCTATCACATCGCCCTGAATGAGCTACAGTCGGCATTGAAAGTCCTCAACAACGAAGACCAGATGGATATGCTGACAACCCTTATCGCCGGTAGGCGACTACGGGATATCAGCGACTTGCCCTTTGATCTAGCGATATGACCTTAACGTGCAGGAAGCAGTCCTAAGCCTACGCATCGATCGTTAAGTCTTCGCCCGGTGACATCGGACCATCAACCGACGACTTACGACTCGCGTTCCCGCACCTCCGGCGCCGCACCGCGGACGACGGCCCGCACCTCGCTGGCGGCGACCACCGCAACGGCGTGGAGGCGGGCTTGCCACAGCGCGGAGAGCCCCTCGGGCTCGAGCTGAATCGCGAGGGTCCGGGGGCTGTGCTGGCGGGCCTCCGCCGCCGCGTCGAAGAGGGCGTTCCATAGATCGCGCAGGACGGGCCCCACGGCGTAATCGATGTAGACACGGCGGGTGTCTCCAACCTCAACGCACCCGTCGGGCATGCGATACGTGACGACGATCAGGAAGTCACCTCGGGGGAAGCGAGAATGCGAGCAGGACACCGTCACCCTGGCGTCGGCGTCCCGCCACCGGGACCATCCGAGATAGTGGGCCGCGTCGTTATCCAACGTTGGCATCGTTCCTCCTTGAGAGGCGGTGGGGAGCGGGGCGCCCCACTCCCCACCGAGTAGGCGGCTGCTGCAGAGCCCGGGGGGGCCAGGCTCAGCCGGGCGCAGCCGCGAGGGATAAGCCCGGACTTAGGGGTAAAACCCACGGTGAGATCGATCTCACCGGATGGGAGGCACAGGATCGTGCACCCGTGATCGGACGGTTGTTGTTCGAAACCCGGTGCAGGGCACGCGAGCCGGAGACGATCTCCCGGCGGATTGAAGCATTCGCGTGGGCTTTGTCTTGGATCGGGCGTTCGGACGTGCCGCGCACCTCACCGTCAGCCAAGGCCGACCATAGGACTCAGAGGTCGGTGCCCA
This sequence comes from Anaerolineae bacterium, assembly GCA_034437735.1. Classification (GTDB taxonomy): domain Bacteria; phylum Chloroflexota; class Anaerolineae; order B4-G1; family SLSP01; genus PWVB01. The sequence continues at coordinate 6,270 of DAOTTS010000248.1, read as the reverse complement.
GTTCCGTCGCCAGCTCGTCAAGGGCCTGTGCGATGGCCCCGGCGATCCCATCGGTCGCCTCACCGGAGAGCGCGCGCTGATCGCGCAGCAAGCGCCCGATCCGGCTGGCGTTCTGTCCGTGAATCTGAAAGAGGCGAGCGAGATCCCGCACCGATAGATTCTTAGGGTCAGCCTCGGTATAGACTTCAATGTAATCGGAGAGCTTCCGCTGCTTGGAGGCAAGATCGTGGATCACCAAATCGATGGTGTCGGGAATATCCTCGGGTTTGGGCTGGGCCGCGCGCCGTCCTCCATGGGCGGCACAACGGGGCGGGTCGGATCCTCGGACGGCCCAGGCCCGACACGGCGTCCCATCACGTTTGGTTGCGGTACAATGTCGTTTCACAACCTCAGTCATAACCTCAGTCATAACCTCAGTATAGAACATACGTTCTATCAATTCAAGGGACCACCCCCAGGGAATTTGGACAGATAGCGAAAATTCCCTGAAGAACGTGGGGGAGATCCGCGCATGCGAAAAGGCCCGTCAAAACGGACGGGCCTTTGTTGAGACGAGACAGCGATCCGAGATCAGAGGATATTCATCTCGGTGATCGTCTGGAAATGGTGGCCGTAGATGGCCAGCGTCACAGCCAGGGGGAGGAGCGACGGCTTCTTGAAGAGCGTCCAGGTGATCAGATCCCAGTAGTGGCGGCGGTGCTCGCCCTTGATCCCCAGCTCGTAGATCGAGCGGAAGAAAGCCTGGATGTGCGCCTTATCCAGCGGCGCCTTGATCTTCGGCGGCTTGTACTCCTTCAGGAACGTCTTGACCCGCTCGTAGTAGTGACTGGGCGCATAGATGTGCGCCATAATCTGCCGGTAGCCGTCCCGGAGGGTGTCCATCCCCATCTTCGGCAGCATGTTGGTCATCACATCGACGTTGTTGCCCATCATCTCGCCGAGCAGGCGACCCTCCTCTTTCATGCGGTGGTAGAGCTCGGTGCCCGGCGGCGCCTGCAGCAAGCCGACCATCGCCGTCACGATCCCGCTCTGCTGGATGAACGCGATCTGCTTCTGGAAGATGGAGGGGGTGTCGCTGTCGAAGCCCACGATAAACCCGCCCTGAACACGGAGCCCGGCACGTTGGAGCTTCTTGACGTCGGCCAGCAGGTCGCGGCGGCGGTTCTGGCTCTTGTTACACTCGGTGAGACCGGCGTCGTCGGGCGTCTCAATGCCGATAAAGACCTTGGTAAACCCCGCCTCGACCATCAGACGGGTCAGCACCTCGTCGTCGGCCAGGTTGATGGAGACCTCGGTGTTGAAGGGCATCCCCCGCCGGCCCTTCCGCCACTCGATGAGCGCCGGGAGGAGATCCTGTTTAAGGACGGCCTTGTTGCCGATGAAGTTATCATCGACGAAGAAGACCGACCCCCGCCACCCGAGGTCGTAGATCGCGTCGAGTTCGGCCAGGATCTGCCCGGAGGGCTTTGTCCTCGGCCGGTGCCCAAAGAGGGCGGTGATGTTGCAGAAATCGCAGTTGAAGGGACATCCCCGGGAGAACTGCACGACCATCGAATCGTACTGATCCAGATCCGCCAGGTGCCACGCCGGAACGGGAGACGTGCGGAGGTCGGGGAACGCCTCGGTGGTATAGCGGGGCTGGGCTTGGTCGGCCGCCCAGTCCGCCAGGAAGCGCGGCAGCGTGATCTCGGCCTCGTTCAGGACCAGATGATCGACGGTGTCGAAGTCATCGGGTTCGGTCGTGAAGAGCGGCCCCCCGGCGATGAGTGTGAGGTCCGCCTCGCGACAGCGCCGGATCACCTCGTGCGCCGAGTCCTGTTGGACAGCCATGGCGCTGACCAACGCCATATCGGCCCAGGCCAGATCGGCGTCCGTCAGCGGCGCGACGTTGAGATCGACGAGACGCAGATCCCACGAAGAGGGGAGCATCGGGGCAATCGTCAGCAGCCCCAGGGGCGGCGAACTCGCCTTCTTGCCCACAAACTTCAGGGCGTGCTTGAAACCCCAAAACGTGTCCGGGAACTCCGGATAGACCAACAGCGCGTGCATCATTCTCCTCCTCTGCCTTATGGATACGGAACCTGTATGAAGGATAAGGGCATCGTCAGGCGAGACGAGGGTGCACAGCGCTAAACCCGATCATGAATTATGATAGAGTGTACCGGATTCTACGATGCGAGCAAGTCAGGACCAGAAGGCCTTCTCGTTATGAGTATACCATGAAAAAGGCCGCCCGGTGACGGGCGGCCTAGGGGCAAACGCATATCGACACCTGCTTCTATGCCATTGAAGGAAACGGTTGCACGCCGGCGAGGAAGATCGAACCGGATGCAACCTTACATTCTGACGCTAGAAGGAGTAGAAGTCGTCCACGCGTGATGTGGGCTCGGGGTTGTCCAGCGGCTTAACCGCGACCGCTTGCAGCCCCTTGGGTGTCTGTTCGAGGCCGAACTCCACCCGCTGGCCTTCGACCAGCTTCTTGAAGCCATCCATCTGCACCGCTGAATAATGCACGAACACGTCCTCTTTGCCTTCACGGGAGATGAAACCATATCCCTTATCGGCATTAAACCACTTCACAACACCAGTTTCTCGTTCAGCCATTGGTTCCTATTTCCTTTCAACTACAGTGGTCCTCGATGCAGACACCCATAGCATCCCCGTTTCAGACGACGCCGAGACTCGACGGCAGCTCATCCAAGCGTCCTCCCTAACTGCAAACGTAGGACGTTCCTGCATCGTATCTACATATTTTTATACCAGAAATTCTGGAAGGTGTCAAATCGGTATCCACACATTGATCCCGAAATTGGAACGGGATTCCAGGACTATAAAGGCCCATCACCACCGGTTTGGCCATCAGGCACGCGCCCGTTTTTTCGGCAACTGCCACCAAGCGATGTTCGGATAGCGATGGTGCTCCCAATGATACCCAAAGTGATAACAGGTCAACAAGGAGAGCCAGAACGGATAATCATTGCTCTGCGCGTGATCCGGATTCGTATAGCCGCCCTGGGGTTCCCGATGTGGGAGGTAGGTGCCAAAGAAGAAGAGCTGTCCCGTGCTGAGAAGGGCCGGGCTCGCCCAGAAGAGGATCAAGTTCCCCAACGGTACGCCCGCAACGTAACGCAGTAGATTGAAGAGAATCGCCATCCCTATAATCTGAAGAATCGTCACGTAGTTGCGCATAAAGTGCAGATACCAGGGGAAGAACCCGTCCCTCTCGCCGTGGTAATCCGGGTCCGCCGGTCGCCCGGGCGTCTTGTGATGCTGGAAATGCTTGGCGCGCAGTTTATCTTAGGGGAGCATTGCATAGGCGAACACCACGATCCGCCCAATCCACAAGTTGACCTGGGGGTGTCCCCGGCATAGGGAACCGTGCATCGCATCGTGGGCCGTGATGAACAATCCCGTATAGAGGAAGGTCATCCAAAGGATGCCAAGGGGCAGAAGCCAGACCGGCAGGGCCGCCAAGGGCGTGCTCAACAGGATGAGCAAGGTGGTTATCCAGGCTCCGATGACGAAGGCGCCGATGACGAGGCTACGTACGTCTTCCCACAACTCGCGCATTCAAACTCCAAACGCACCAAAGATCTACATTCGTCGCTTGCCTTAGGCCGTTCCAAAAAAAATCGTTCCAATAGCCGGGATTATCCAAGGAAAAAGCACCCAGGTTGGGATAGTTTGAATTCCCGAACTACCTTATCCTCCCATCATAGCATGAATCTCGATCTGCCGCAAGGCGAACGATTTCGGGTATAATGCGAGGAAGCCATGGATAGATAGAAGGAGCCCGAGATGACCATCACGAACCCGATCGCCATCGTCACCGACAGCACCTGCGACATCCCCGAGGATCTCATCCAACAGCACGCGATCACGGTGCTCCCCGCCTATGTGATCTGGGGGGAGGAGCAATTCCGCGACCGCATCGACCTCCAGGCCGACGCCTTCTACCGCCGTTTGGCGGAGGATCCGGTCTATCCCTCCTCAGCCCACCCCACGCCGGCGACGTTCCGGGAGACGTACGAGGCCCTGCACGCCGATGGCGCGGCGGCGATCGTCGTCGTCACCGTCAGCAGCGCGCTCAGCGGCACCTACAACGCCGCCGTCCAGGCGGCGACGACGAGCGAGGTGCCCGTCCACGTGATCGACGCCAAGGGACCGACGATGTCGCTGGGCTGGCAGGTGTTGGCTGCCGCGCGGACTCGCGATGCGGGCGGGGACGTGGACGCGGTCGTCACCGCCGCCAAGGAGGCACGCGCCCATATGGCGCAGCTCGTCTTGATGAACTCGATCGAGTACCTGCACAAGGGGGGACGGATCGGCAACGCCGTCAAGCTGTTGGGGATGGCGCTCCGGATCAAGCCGGTGGTCTACATCGACCACGAGACCGGCACCGTCGAGATCGAAAAAGCAGCTCGGACCTCGAAGCGGGCGATGCGAGCGCTCTACGAAGGATTCTTCAAGCGTTTGGACACGAGCAAGCCCCTGCACATCGCAGTGATGCACGGCGGCGCACCGGAAGCCGCGCAAAAGCTGGCGGACCGCATCCGCGAGGAATTCAACCCCAAAGAGCTGTTGATCAATATCACCGGACCGGTCCTGGGGATCAACACCGGACCCGGCGCCCTGGCGCTGGCGGGGTATTACAAGGTGTAAGTCGCCATCCGGCGCCTACCCGCTTGCATCCCCGAGTCTAGAAGACTTCCCTTCAAAACAGCCAATACGCCAGGGCTATGGAAAGCCCTGGCGTATTCTACTATCTCAGCAATCTTGATTGCGCGCAACACCAGCCCTATGTATAGTGAAAATAGGCGGTTGCGGTGCAAGCTCTGTCCGCCTTCACTCTCACCCAGTGAGCACTGAATCCATCAGGGAAAGTGTGATAGGCATAGCCAGATGCCGGAACCTGAATCACCTTATAGGGTTTCCAGCTCTGATCACCCATATAATCAACCTCAATCGTAATATTCACCAACTCCTGAGCATCATGATGCAAATGAAGAACCTTGTGCTCGAATCCGGTCATCAGAAATGGATCAGAGGGTTGATCAGCCTTCACATTCGCATCCCGCCATGGGCCCCCCCAACCCGCCGGCTTGCCGAACCCCCATAAATCATCTGTCTTGCCAAACCAGAGATTAGCTTGGGGCTGGCCGACAAAGGGGTTACTATCTCCCAAAGGCGTGGTCTGATCACCGGCCATGACTAACATTCCCCGCCACGAGCAGTAATCGCCGATGATTCGCAGGTGCGTCGAAATCGGGCGCACGCCCCAAACTTTCCCACCATACTGCATAGCCGGCAGCTCATAGAACATACCGCTGCAGTCCATCAACCAGCGTTCCGACTCGATCTCTCGAATACGAGGCCACTCGGTAGTCCACGAGTGATCCTGGGTATGGGTAGCTTTCGGCAAGCGATAGGTATCCCACTGACCATTGACACAAACTTTCAGAATCGCCGAGGCGTTATCCGCCCCCATGGCAAGAATAGCGTCCCCAATTGTCGTACGGCCCGTGACTTCATTGAACTGACAGGTCTCCAGAATCGTCCACTTATCCCCATTCCACTCGGCGAGTCTTCCTTGCGAGGGTTTGTCCATGAAGTCCCTACCTGTGTACGTGTTGTTAGCCACCACAACGCGCCCCTGGGCTGTGTATCCACCTTTGAAATGGAGATGCTCAACGTCCTGCAAGCCTAATTCTTCTTTGAGATCAAACAACAACTCAACGTCGAGCGTGCGTACATCCAACTCGAACAAGAGTGCGGCCATGGTCAGGAAATAGACTTTGTTATCTGGATCCTCCAGATGGGTCATCGTCGCCGTCAAGCGATGGGGCACTAAAGCCTCGATGGTCTGCACATTGCCATCAATGTCAATCAGGTGGGGGCCGATAATAAGTTGATCTGTCGCCTTATGAATCATCCGGTTCGCATAGGTACCGACGACGCTTTCGGAATGCTTGACCAGCACCATATCCTCATTGATCGAAAAGAGGCCCATCCCCTTACCATCCCCAGGATTTGCAGGATACGTAATAAACCAAAGACGCCCTGCCCACGGCATAAGCGCGCCGATTCCCGTCTCGGTCCGGGGAATGTGCTCACCAAGGACGGCCAAACTCGGAAAAACGCCGCTGATGTTAATGGGTTTTTCCTAGTTCTAGCGTTTTCTGTGGTCAGGTCATCTACTCACAGAAACACGATCCATTATTGCGTTTGCAGATCTTATGTGTGCGTAAATATGGCAAAAAGTCGCGATTT
>DAOTTS010000247.1:0-7551 GCA_034437735.1 Anaerolineae bacterium | reverse complement strand
ACCGGGTGTCTGGGAAGAATGCGCTCCCCTCGCTGGCGAATACGATTCGGGCTCAGAGTGCACTGGGGTGAGCGATTTCCCCTCGCCACCCCGGATTATTGAGAAGATACGGTTAGATCTATTTAAAGAGCAGGAGGACAGCAAGCATTTCGATCTGCCTGCATGCATACGGAAGTATTCCGTAGCTTGTGAGGAAGCTTTGAGAGAAATGTATCCCTCAGCAGAGCAAATAGAAGTCATTGATACCGACACAGAAGGTATACATTTCACACAAGCAATCGCGTGCTACGAATCAGACAATCAAGCTAAGCGGGTTGCTCAAGGACAAAACGATCCAAGGTCCAACCGTGCCGACATCGAAAGAGCCAATTGGAATTCACTTGAGGCCTGGATGGATCTTGACTATGACAAGGAAGGGAATGAGTTTGAGCTCACCAAGGAAGAAGAAGTTATCGAGAATCTATGCAATCGGATCTATCAAGAGTCTCAATGGGAAGTTCACCGTCCCTGGCTCAACGTCTTAAAAGCTCATGAAAAGTTCTCCGTCCCAATCGGAATTATATGTTGGGCCTGCCAGAAGGGTTTAATCGATGAAGCAGAACAAATCGATGGGATTTGGGAGTTTCCTCGTGAGTGCTTAGTCGAAAGCGGACTAACCGATGCATACGAGCCAAATGAACGTGATGCATTGACAATAATAACTGGAGAACCTCCATCCCACAGATTCGAATGTCATTCAGAGGAAAGTTACAGTCATATCAACATTAACCTGGCCGAGTTTAACTTGATATCAGTACCACCCAACTGGATAATGGTCTCCATGCTGCAAACTGAGAATAGCAGCGTCTCCATCACAGCACCTGAAGATCTTCTGCAAATATCAATCGATCGATTCCGTGATAACAGAACCTGGAACCAGATATGGACCTTCAAAGCATATGGCCGCGCTCTAGAGAAAGCTGTCGACAGTCAGAATTTTCCGGGCGCGACGCTAGGAATCGAATCAAGATTTGGACGCATCACTATACGAATACTAATCGATCAAGATCATCCTCATCATCTTGAATCTTTACTCACGAAGGTAAGAAAGATCCTACACCAAGTGAAAGCGGCAACAGAACTAACATTGGCAGGAGGCCCAACTTGGCGACAGAAATATGAGAGAGATGAACGCGCTTTCTGTGAAGAGGTAATAGGCCCCCTACTTATGAAAATGGGCTTCGAGGGCGTACGCTATGTACACGGGAGAGACGAATACGGCAGAGACTTTATATTCTCGGAGGTGAATCGTTTTAACAAAGATCGATACATCGGTTTACAAGCTAAGAAAGGAAGTATCAGTGGCACGGCAAATTCGGAAATCGACGATTTATTCAGCCAGATTCGACGAGCTCTGGAAATGGAATACGAGGAACCAGGAGATCCACCGATTTACCTTTCAGAGATTATAGTAGCTATAAGTGGATCATTCACAAATAACGCAAAGAAGATAATTCGCCGAAAACTAATGTCGTTGGCGAGTATTGGCTCCGTCTATTTCTGGGATAAGGCTACCATACTGTCGTTAATACGAAAGTTTTGGATTGATGAGCAGGATTCAACCAGTAATTAGAAGATCAGGAGGCTACTTATGAAAGCAACAACTCACCCTTTTATCGCCTATCTGGAAGAGCTGCGTGAGGATGACGAGCGCGGCGCGCTCGCCGACCTGCGGCGCGGCCTGGGCCAACCGCCCGGCACTGCGCCCTCGATGTATCCGTACGTCGTCCGATTCCTGCCGTCCGACGTCAGCCGCCGGGAGGAGCACGCGTACTACCTGGTCGCGGCCCTCTTCGCCTATCACGACAAGAAAGGCGGACAAGGCAATATGGGCGACCACTTCGCCGCTACCAGCAAGGCCAACGGCGACAATACCGCGATCGAGCGCCGCTTCACCGCGCTGCTGGCGGCCCATCCCGACGACCTACCCGCCTATCTTCGTCAAGCTGTCAGTTACCTGAAGGCCAAAGACCAACCGGTCGATTGGAACCAGCTCTTTCACGATCTGCGCTACTGGCATTACCCTGACCGTTGGATACAGAAACAGTGGGCACGCGCGTTCTGGGGCCGGGCTCCGCGCCCGGACCAGGATGAAGCTTCGCAGTGAATTGTACCAACTGTACACAACCGAGTATCTCAACCAACCTTATGGAGGCTAATGATGTTTATCGAACTGCACGTCATCCAGAACTTCGCACCGTCTAACCTGAATCGCGATGACACCGGCAACCCCAAAGATGCCGAGTTCGGCGGCGTCCGCCGCGCCCGCATCTCCTCGCAGTGCTTCAAACGGGCAATACGCGAAGCCCCGATCTTCGCCAAGACGACGGAGGCAGCGCCCGGTGCGCGAACCCGCCGCGCCGTCGCCCTCCTGCGCCAACCGCTGCTGGACGCCGGCAAGGACGAGGAGGCAATCAACACCGTGCTGGAATTCTTCGTACCCTCTTACCTCGGCAAGCTGGAGGGGAAGCTGGCAGAGGATATCCGCACCCGCGTGATGGTCTTCATCAGTCCGGAGGAGGTCCAGACCATCGCCACCACCCTCCTTGAAAACTGGGACGATATGGTGACCGAAGACAAGAAGAGTCGCCGGTCTCTGGTCCGGGAGCTGACCGGACAGTATAAGAACGTGACCAGCGCGCCGGACATTGCCCTCTTTGGGCGGATGTTGGCCCAGAAACCCGTCCTCAACATCGACGCCGCCTGCCAGGTGGCCCACGCCCTCTCCACCCACCGCGTCACGATGGAGATGGATTTCTGGACCGCCGTCGACGACCTCAAAGCGATGGAAGCGGACGCCGATGCAGGCGCGGGAGGGATGGGCTTCACCGGCTTCGACAGTGCCTGCTTCTACCGCTACGTCCGGCTGGACTGGGAGCAGCTCCTGAGCAACCTGGGTGGGGATGTCGACCTGGCGCGCAGCACCGTCGAGGCCTTCCTACGGGCCGTCGTCGAGGCTGTCCCGAGCGGCAAGCAGAACACCTTCGCGGCCCATAATCCGCCCAACTTTATGCTGGCGGCCGTGCGCGACGGCGGCTTTGCCTGGTCCCTCGCCAACGCCTTCGAGCGCCCCGTCTACCCGAACCGCAAGGGCGGCCTCGTCGCCCCTTCGGTGCAACAACTGGATACCTACTGGTCCCGTCTGACCAAAGTCTACAGCGATGACTCCATCACCGCCGCCTCGGCCCTGGCACTGGATCCCGATCTGCCCTTATCGGCGCTTAAGGACGCGGAAGAGGACACACTGGAAAGCTGGATTGACACGGTGTTGACCGCCCTGCCCGCCGGGGAGGCATAACTATGGACGTTCTGCTCTTGAGACTCTCCGGCCCGCTGCAATCGTGGGGGGTGCAGAGCCGGTTCGCCGTGCGCGATACCGGCCGCGAGCCCTCCAAAAGCGGAGTGATCGGCCTGTTATGTGCGGCCCTGGGCCGCCCTCGGTCCGAACCCCTCGACGACCTCACCGCGCTGCGGATGGGCGTCAGGGTCGACCAGGAAGGACACGTGGAACGTGACTATCACACCGCGATGAACGTCCTGCGGGCCCGGGGTAGCACAAAAGACACGGAACCCTCGGCCCGCTATTACCTCGCCGACGCCCGCTTTCTCGTCGGCCTGGCCGGAGAAGATCGCGCGCTTCTCGCATCGCTCCACCAGGCCCTGCGTGCGCCCACGTGGGCCCTCTTCCTGGGCCGCAAGGCATGCGTGCCCGGCGAGCCGATCTGGCTCCGCGACGGTCTTCGCCAGGACACGACGCTCCTGGACGCGTTCCAGGACTATCCGTGGCTGAGCTGCGATCCCCGGCGGCGCCCCGAGCGCCTGCGGATGGTACTGGAGGACGAGGCCGGCGAGGCCGTCCGGCCCGACCAACCCATCTCCTTCGCGGCCCGCCGCTTTGCACCTCGGCGCGTGACCACGACCTTTGTTCCCACACCTGACACCGAAATGGAGGATAGCCTATGTATCTCTCACGACTGATCCTCAACCCGCGAAACCGGGCGGTCCAGCGCGAGCTCGCCAATCCTTACGAACTGCACCGCACCCTGATGCGCGGCTACCCGGACGACCTGCCTGAGGACGAACGCGTCCTCTTCCGGATCGAGACCGATCCGCAGTCCGGGATTCCCACCGTGCTGGCCCAATCGCAGACCGCGCCGGATTGGTCCGATCTCACAACCTGGGACGACTATCTGCTGCCCGAGGTTCAATGGCCGCCCAGCGTCTTCAACAACCCTGCCACCAAACAGTTCGACCTACCGCTGCAGACAGGGCAAATGCTCGCGTTCCGCCTGCGCGCGAATCCTACCGTCAAACGGGAGGGCTCCCGCCACGGTCTCTACGATGAAGAGGATCAGCGGGCGTGGCTCGATCGCAAGGGACGGCGCGGCGGCTTCGACGTCCGGCGGCTCACGGTCATCAAGGAGGGCAACGCCTATGCCTGGATCAAGCGCAACGGCAAAACGCGCAAGCTCACACACTTTGCCGTCCGCTTCGACGGCATCCTGGAAGTGACCGAGCCCGACGTCCTGCGTGAGACGGTCAAGACCGGCATCGGCCCCGCCAAGGGGTTCGGGTTCGGCCTGCTCTCCCTGGCGCCGGCGCGCTGAGGCGATCATGCACGATCTCCAACAACTGCCCAGATTGACCGACAGCCTCTCCTACCTCTACGTCGAGCACTGCGTCGTCGAGCAGAAGGCCAAGGCCATCGAACTCTTCGATCAGGAGGGCCGCACCCTGGTCCCGGCCGCCGCACTCACCGTGCTGCTGCTGGGACCGGGGACGCGGGTCACCCACGCCGCCATCAAGGCCCTGGCCGACAACGGCTGCACCGTGGTCTGGGTCGGCGAGGACGCCACCAGGTACTACGCCCACGGCGTCGGCGAGACCCGGCGCGCCTACCACCTGCTCCACCAGGCGCGCCTTGCCAGCGACGAGCGGCTCCGGCTCGAAGTCTGCAAACGTATGTACCGGCACCGCTTCGGCGGCGAGGACCTCGACGCGGCCCTGACCATCCAGCAGCTCCGGGGCATGGAGGGCGCCCGCGTGCGCACCGCCTACGCCCAGGCCAGCCTCCGCCACGCGGTCGACTGGCATGGGCGGAACTACAAGCGCGGAAGCTGGGGCGCCACCGATCCCATCAACCGCGCCCTCTCCGGCGCTAACGCCCTTCTCAACGGGCTCAGCCACGCCGCCATCGTCTCCGGCGGGTACTCGCCGGCCCTGGGCTTCATCCACACCGGCAAGCAGCGCTCGTTCGTCTACGACATCGCCGACCTCTACAAGGTCGAGATCACCATCCCCCTCGCCTTCGAGGTGACCGGGCGGGGCACCCGCCACCTGCGGACCCGGGTGCGCCGGGCCTGCCGCGACGCGTTCAAGCGCCACAAGCTGCTGCAGCGCATCCTGCCGGACATCAAGGCCCTGCTCGACGTGCCGGACGGCGTGCTGCGGGCCGGCGCCGAGGCCGACACCGACCCCGCCCGCCCCGAACCCCTCTGGGATCCGCCGGCCGCCGCCGAGCCCCCGATCACGACGCACCCGCTGCCGACGGAGGACGAACGCGCCTTGCAGCTCCGCCGGGCGCGGGCCGAGGCGGGCCTGGACGGGGAGTGGGTCATCCGCCGCACCGAGCTCAACACCTGGCACGTCCTCACCGGCTCCGGCCCGCCCGGCTACCTGGTACAGCGGCGGGAGGACGGCTGGCAGTGCGAGTGCCCCGACTTCGCGCGCAACGCGCTGGGCGCCTGCAAACACACCCTGGCCGTCGAGATGCACCTCGCGGCCCAGGACACCGAAGCCGTAAAGGATGGGACGTGATGGTGGTGATGATCCTCGAAAAGGTCCCGGCCAGCGTGCGGGGCGAACTCACCCGCTGGCTGGTGGAGGTGAAGACCGGCATCTTCGTCGGGCACGTCTCCGCCCGCGTGCGCGACAAACTCTGGACGAAGTGCTGCACCGCCAAGCGGATGGGCGGCGTCACCCAGGTGTGGTCGACCAACAACGAACAGCGGTTCGCGATGCGGATGGCGGGGGACACCTCACGGGAGATCGTGGACTTCGAGGGCGTCCAACTCATCCGCATCCCGGCGGCAGACGGGCCGACTGCGCGCTGACGCGCGGGCTTGTCCTCGTCTTCTCGTGTGCTATGATGAACCTTAACAGGTGAATTTGTCAGACATGTCTGTTGTCCCCACACCCGTGGGGGTGAACCGGGGTGGGCTACCACACCCACCCCCGATAGGGCGTTGTCCCCACACCCGTGGGGGTGAACCGGCCGGGGGCGCGACGCTTGAGGCTGCGCAAGAGTTGTCCCCACACCCGTGGGGGTGAACCGCCAACGCGAGGCGAGAGCGGGCACGATGGACGTTGTCCCCACACCCGTGGGGGTGAACCGACGTGCTGGCGACCATAGGCGGTCGGATTATCGTTGTCCCCACACCCGTGGGGGTGAACCGAACGTGTTGTCATCCTCGGCCTCTACGACATCGTTGTCCCCACACCCGTGGGGGTGAACCGTCCTGGTCCGTGCGCAACAGCGGCCAGTACGCGTTGTCCCCACACCCGTGGGGGTGAACCGGATGATGAAAAATGGTGGCGCGGCATCCATGAGTTGTCCCCACACCCGTGGGGGTGAACCGGCGACCGGTGCACGCAGTATGCGTGCGCCGTTGTTGTCCCCACACCCGTGGGGGTGAACCGAACAAGCAAGTCCGGGACGCGCAGGAAGCGGACGTTGTCCCCACACCCGTGGGGGTGAACCGTGGTATGTATGCCCGAATGTTCCGGAGATTACGTTGTCCCCACACCCGTGGGGGTGAACCGCGAGGCTAGGCAGGGGAACCTGCGACAGTCGTGTTGTCCCCACACCCGTGGGGGTGAACCGACGAACGACACGTCCACCCGCTGCAACTAGACGTTGTCCCCACACCCGTGGGGGTGAACCGTTGCGGTCGATGTAGTCGCTGAGGAACTGTTGGTTGTCCCCACACCCGTGGGGGTGAACCGAACAAGCAAATCCGGGATGCGCAGGAGGCCTACGTTGTCCCCACACCCGTGGGGGTGAACCGGTAGTCGGCATTGAACAGCACCGACGGCAGTCGTTGTCCCCACACCCGTGGGGGTGAACCGGCTCGCCAGGCCGGAATCAGAGGCTTCTATCGGTTGTCCCCACACCCGTGGGGGTGAACCGATTCGAGGACAATGGCTTTGTATTGCCGGAGCGTTGTCCCCACACCCGTGGGGGTGAACCGCCCGGCGCGCAGGACGTGGGGCCGGGCCGGATGGTTGTCCCCACACCCGTGGGGGTGAACCGGTCTCGACCAGATGATCGTCGTCGAAGGTGAAAGTTGTCCCCACACCCGTGGGGGTGAACCGCCGACAAAAAGGAAGGGCTGCTCGCTAGACGGGTTGTCCCCACACCCGTGGGGGTGAACCGGTCTCGACCAGATGATCGTCGTCGAAGGTGAAAGTTGTCCCCACACCCGTGGGGGTGAACCGCCGACAAAAAGGAAG
>DAOTTS010000246.1:0-10259 GCA_034437735.1 Anaerolineae bacterium | reverse complement strand
ATGAAATGGTCGTCGCGCATCGCGGCATCTCCGGCATCGCCTTCGCCCCCGGTGAGATCGCGGAGGACGAGGAATCGATCCAAGCTGTTGTCAGGCTGGCGGCGCGCATTGGTGAGCTTCGGGCGGCTTACTGACAGCCAACGTGCTTCACAGTAGCCTCAGTTTGTGTCCCCCTGTCCATGCATCGCCGCACGCAGCCGCTCGAGCACTTCGTGGGTGCGCAGGACCTTTCCGACTTCCACGACCTCCTCATTGATCACAAGTACCGGCGTGCCGAGCACGTCGTACTGCAGGATCGCGTCGATGTCCTGGATGACCTCAACCTCCACTTGAACATCAGGCGCTTCCTTCGCCAGGTACTCCACAGCCTTCTGGGTGTGCCGTTTCAGCATCTTGCATGTGGGGCAACCCGGCCCCAGAATCTTGACGTTGAGTGTCATAGCTACCTCCTGGTCAGCGTGCATTGTAGGATCGAAAGCCAACTGAGCCATCAACTGAGCATAGCCAAATCTACCTTGACAGGCTGCGATGTGTATGGTAGTATATGAACCGTGGTTGATATAACTAGTCTTGAGAAAGGGGGGGCATCTGATTAGAGCTCAGATAGCAACCGGCACTGATGTACGAATTGGCGAATTAGCTGAGCTGCTGCGTGTGGTCTCCGAGGAAAATCGGCTCCGCATTTTGAGCCTGCTCGTGCGGCAGGAGATGTGCGTTTGTGATATTATGGCGGCGCTGGATGCGTCGCAGTCCCTGGTTTCGCATCACCTGGCCGTGTTACGGGATGTCGGCTTGGTCCGAGACCGCCGCGATGCCCAATGGGTTTACTATTCCGTCAACCCTGAAAGACTGATGGAACTCAACGATCAGTATCTGCAGCTCCTGGGCGTCGCTCAACTGCGTCCGGAGGCCGCGTACGGCGCCAGCCCCAACAAGTGCTGAGCGTTTTTTTGCAATGCTTATCAACAGTCGTTCATATAAAAACATGCTTAATGTCTAGTGAGCATCATATAGGAGAAAGCATACTGTGAATAAATTTGAGAAGTATCTCGTCGTCTGGATTACACTCTGTATGGGGATCGGCATTCTGCTTTCACAAGCGGTTCCGGGTCTCGGTGAGACCATCGATTCATGGCAGATCCGCGGGATCTCCATCCCGATCGGCATCTGTTTGTTTTTGATGATGTACCCCGCTCTGCTCAATCTGCAGGTGTCCGAACTCAAACGACTCAAGGACAACCCCAAGCCGATCATCCTCAGCCTGTTTTCGAACTGGATCGTGGCCCCTCTGGTCACTGTCATTCTAGCGAACCTTTTCCTCAAAAGCAATCAGCAACTGATGGTTGCCGCTATCCTGCTGGGTTCGAGCCCATGTACGGCGATGGTGTTAGTCTGGGGCAAGCTTGCCGGTGGTAATCAGGAGCAGAACGTGGTCAACACCAGCCTGAATACCCTTACGATTCTGGTCCTATATGTGCCGCTTGTCTCGTTGCTCACTGGGATCCAGGGGATCCCCATAGATCGCGACCTACTGCTGATCTCGGCGTTGTTTTTCATCGGGTTGCCGCTGCTCCTGGGGATCGTTTCAAAGCGCCTTCTCACGCGGGTGAAGGGAGAGGCCTGGTTTGAGCACAGCTATAGACCTGCGGTAGAGAAGATAGCGATCGGCGCACTTTTGATGACGCTGGTTGTGTTGTTCTCACTCAACGGGGACGTGCTGCTCGGCAATTTTGACGCGCTGCTGCTGATGTCGGTGCCGCTGCTGCTGGGTTTTGCGATTGTCGTCGGATACAATCTCCTGGTCACGCGCGCTTTCGGTCTACACTATCGCGAAGCGATCACGACCGTGCTGATCGGGTCGTCGAGCCATTTTGAAATCGCAATTGCCACGGCTGTCGCCTTATACGGGGTCGGCTCCTACGCGGCGCTGGGCACCACGATGGGGTTATTCTGGGAGGTTCCCGTGATGCTAGGGCTTGTTTACCTGGGAAAGGCTCTGGGAAGGCGCGGCTTCTGGAAACTGCGCACACCGGACACAGAGATTCCAAGCACCTTGATCCAGCCCGAGCCCGTCTATGTCCGTGACGGTGAGGACTAACCGATGCACCGCCGTCCATCCGAGTCACACCTGAGTGCGCGGTGACTCGGATGGATCTCTCCGATCTAGTCGGGGGGGCTTATCGTGTACCCAGGTCTTGAGCTATGGAACCACTACCCGATCAAACTGGGTCTTAACACATCAATATCTTGATCATCTAATCATATTCAATCTACCTGACACTTTGTCATCGATGGACCTTTTTTGGTTAGACAGAGGTGACACAGAGATACACAGAGGCCTTCAAGGGATGGCTACGGATCTGAGTTTTGGCTTTTACCATCTTGAAGGAGCCAAAGATATCGATCATCCATCCTGTTCAGGGCTATACGTTGTGGCCAGAGCTGCCGAAAATTAACAAAAACACAATCTATTCGGTGATAATCACCTTCGTCCTGCAAGAAAATCTCTGTGGAACTCTGTGTAACGATCGGGTAAAGACTGTCTAGCAAAAGTGTCCGGTGGCTAGTTGAGACATCAACCTTGAAAGCCTGATCGTACGAGTTTATGAGCCCTATCTCCCTGACAGACTCGATGACCGCCTATGACAGAACGGTCGGCGGACTTACGGGCAACTGGCTTCCTTTCTTTGCAGTGATACTTGTGCTTGTCTTCGACATCTTAGGATATGCAGCAAACTCAAAAATACCCCGCCCGGTATCGTCCATCTATGCCGTGACCCACGGCGTCGCTCTGATTGGGCTACTGACTGGAATTCTCGGCCTTATGGGTTAAGAAAGGACGATATCCCAGCTATCAAAGCCAAGATGGATGCCGCGGACGGTCTCATCCTTGCCAGTCTAGTTTACGTCGACGACGTCAACGGCATCGCGAAAGCCTGGATCGACCGCCTGGCTTACGTCTGCCATCGCCCTGCGTTCGCCGGTAAATGCACCTATCTGATCGCCACGGTCGCCGATAGCCCGACCCGCCACACTTCCGCTCTCTGATGATCTTCAAAATCCAACAGCGGTCCTGGCAAAAGGCGGCAGAGCCGGATTCGTACGATTACGCCTACTGGGACGACCACGGATGGTTCGATCCTGATTGCACGTTCTTCATCGGGCATCAGGCCAACCCGGCGAAAGTGGCGCTAGCTCGAATGGTGGGCTCCGTGGTCGGCCGATTTGTCACCTAATGTCATCAAAAAAATGAAAGGTGGAAGGAGACGCCGTAAGCATGCTTCTGGCTGAACCATCGCCTGCGTATCACAGAGGGGCTTACCGGGCGTGTGCTCGACGCTTGCTGGCGAAGCTGTGGCCCTATCTTCTGTCGGTGGGCAGCGTCTCCCTGTTGATTGGGCTCTATAACGACGACCGCATCTTCACCATCTGCTGGCTCTTCGTGTTTGGCGGTGGGTGGGGTATGTTCCTCTTGACCTACGTCGCCAGATTCGCGCACGATATCCAGACGACGCAACGTTCAAAACCAACCGAGGTAACCCTAGGATAATGCGGCGTCGAATCCTCTCAAAGGAGTAGCAGATGGAAATCACCATCTTGAACGGGAACCCCGACACAGAAAACCGTGCGTTTGACCTCTACCTGGATCAACTGGTGAAAGAGCTCACCCGGCGCGATCATAAGACGTCCGCACTCACCCTCCGGGCGTTGACAATCCAACACTGTCTCGGATGCTGGGGATGCTGGGTCCGGACACCGAGTGAGTGCATCATCGAGGACGATGCGCCGGACGTGGCCCGGGCGGCCATAAACACGGACTTCGTGCTCTTCGCGTCACCGCTGAGCATGGGCTTCCTCAGTGCCACACTCAAGAGAACCATTCCTATGGTCGATCATCGGCTCGGTCATTTTTGTGGGCGCTCTCTCAATCATCCGAGGCGCAAGCAGGCGTTGACCTTCACGTTCCATCCAATGCCTATGAAGCGGGCGCGCCGGACGATCAACGCGCCCGCTTCATATCGGAACCTCTATCGCTCGTAGACTGTGGCGTCACCTTCAAGCTTCGATATCGAAGAGTAAATCCAGGAGATCGTCCAACAAGTCATCCAGCCTATCCTGATCCTCGTTCCGTCGAGCCATCTCAATATCGTCCAGAAGTTGGTCCAGCCGTTCCCGGTCGTCAGTGTCAAGGGCAGGATCGACCAACAATCTCTCAGCGCGTTCCAGTAACGCAGCCTCGTCGGCTGACAGGTTGACAGACGCCTGCGCTTCGATCTCCTCGAAGTGCGTCTTGGCCTGCATTAACTCCTGCTCGCTCAGACGCGCACGGGAGGCTTCCACGACGATGTTCTCCTCCTTACCGGTCTTGCGGTCTTTGGCCGTGACCGTAAGCATCCCGTTCACATCCATATCGAACCGCACGGTGATCTCGGCCAGAGCACCGGGCTGCTCCGGTTCGAGGTCGGTGATCAAGAAGTTTCCTAGCGGAGTATTGGCGGAGGCTACCGGATCCTCACCCTGATAGACCTCGACCTTAATCGTGTCCTGCTCCGGATAAAGCGTGTTAAAAGCCTCAGTCTTACTTACCGGGATCGTAGTATTCCGATGAATGAGAACCTTGTACCGATCGGGAATATACCGGCCCATAAACTCCTCAGCGACGGCCATACCCAGCGAATGGGGCGTGACGTCGACGAGGATCGCGTCGATAGGAATCCCGGCGATAATCGCGGCCTGAACGCTGGCTCCTAGCGCGACGACCTCCTCCGGGTTGATGGACATATGGGGGGTAATGTCCAGATAGTTCGCGACAAGATCCCAAATAGCCGGGATCCGCGAGGATCCACCGACCATCAGTACTTGGGTGATCTCGTCGATCTCGACCTCTCCATCGCTTAGAACCTGGTCGATAGAGTCCAAAGTCTGATGCATTAAGTCCCGAATCGCCTCCTCAAATTCGAAGCGACTTACCTCGTGTTCGAGGTGCAGCGGCACCCCATCCTTCTCGTTGATATATTCCTCTTTGATCCAGGTGTACGGCTGCGACGAGAGCTCAATCTTCGCAGCTTCAACCGCACGCAGCAGACGGGCCCAAGCACGGCGGTCTTCCTCCAGGTTGATATTGTGCTGGCGCTCGAACTCTCCCGCCACCCGGCGGGCCAACCGCTCGTCGAAGTCGTCGCCACCCAGCCGCGTATTGCCGTGGCTGGCACGGACCTCGACAACCCCGCCCATCAACTCCACCAACGAGACGTCAAAGGTACCGCCCCCCAAATCGTAGACGAGAACGAGCTGATCCTCAGCCATGTTAAGCCCATACGCGAGAGCCGCAGCCGTAGGCTCGTTAATAATGCGCCGCACATTAAACCCTGCAATACGTCCGGCATCCCGCGTAGCCTGCCGGGCCGCATCGGAGAAATAGGCTGGGACGGTGATGACAGCGTCGTTCACGTCCTCATCCAGATTGTCCTTCGCGATCGTTTTCAGCTCTCGCAGGATGAAAGCAGAAATTTCCTGGGGCGTGAACGTGCGCCCCGCCAATTCCACCCGCGTGTCGGTGCCCATCGAACGCTTGATAGAGCGCACGGTGTCCTCGGGGTTGAAAACATACTGATTGCGGGCTGGCGTCCCTACCAACCACTGTCCACTTGGAGAATATCCCACAACCGATGGAATGATACGCTCGTCGCCGTGGGGAAGCATCCGGGGCGCGCCGTTATCCACGATGGCAACGCCGGAGTTAGTCGTACCCAAATCGATACCAACGATTTTATTCACAGAGACCTCGCTTTGATTATTTATAGACTAGCTGCATGGGATCGAGAACGATAAACCACAACATCGGCAAAACGGAGGACATCCTCGTTCGTACGGTAGCCACGCCGCTCCTCGGCAACAATCGTGCCTGGGACAGCGCCGTTCTTGGCCTCCGCCGTCGTGGCAACCGCGATATGGAGATAGGGATCAAAGGCATGCCCCACGGTCGGAATCGGGGTGATGCCATCAGCTTTCAGAATAGCCAGGAGACGTTCTCGGACCAGATAAATGCCCTTGAGCCAACCGGCAAGTTGCACGCGGGTATGGCCCTCAGCCCTGGAGACATAGCGGTGTCCGTTCCTGATTGCGTTGTCCAAGCCATCCAAGACCGGAAAGAGGGAGGCGATCCATGCCTGCCGGGCTTCCGCCATCTGCTCGGCAACCAGCGCCTCAACGAGTTCCGTCCATTGTTCCCGGTCCTCCTCCAAGCTTGCTAAGACGCGCTCTATATGTGCGTTCTTTTCCTCAGCAAGGGCATTGGCCTTGAATTGAGTACGCCCAAGCTTGCGCACCTCTTTCTCCAGGCCTGCAACGTCAGACTGCGGGCGATCAGGTTGCGGCGTTGAAGCCGAGGAATCACTTATCAGTACCTCGGCAGCTCCTTCCAGGCGGGTAACAAGTTCTGCCAGGGTGGTCCAGACTAGACGGCGGTCGCTCATAGTTTGATCGGCTTGTAATCGTCTTTGAACGTATCGGGCGACGCGCCGAGACGCTGCTCCAGGAGGCCCAGCACGTCCTCAATATGAACCTCAAGGTCAAGATGCGGGCGGCGTTTACGAGGTTCCCACGGATAAGGTGGCTGAAAAAGAAACAAGTCCGTCTCCGATTTGACGTCCGGATTACGAAGCTGCTCGTAAGCACCTCGGATAATCTTGAAAGACTCCGGATCTTCCTCCGGCGGGTATTCACGCACGAAGCCGAAGTAGGCGCGTTTGATCTCCCGGAGCGTAGCTCCACGCTGGAGCCCTAACACCGCATAAGGGTCGTTGCTCTGTAGATTAGCCTCGGGAACGGGCCTCTGTTGTCCCGGAGGCGGTGACTTAGAATCCAAATTCATCATCGAAGAACTCCTCATTTTCATCCAACATCTCAAACAGGTCAGGGGGTAGCGATGTTGTGCCGCTCATCACTAGATCCCTCAGATATGGCGGGAGCGAGAAAAACTCGCGGGTGCGCTGAACGTGTTCGAGCAACTCATCATCGTGGTTTCGTCTGGCGATACGATTAGCTTTGCGCCAATGCCTGCGGGCCCCTCTTTCGTCTCCCTCAATGATGTCCAACATCCCCAGAGACATATGGGCATATCCCGGCGCTTGTTCCTTATCGATGGCCTGTTGCAAATACTCTCGCGCAAGATCGTGGGCCTGGGTCTGGACCAACAAATCCCCGATCGCAATGAGGGGTGTTTCTTCCGGTGACGCTTTCTCGATGGCAGCGTCGAACCATTTTCTGGCCATCTCCTCCTGCTCCATCTTAATACAAAACCCACCTGATAGTATATAAAAGGACAAGGGGACATCGTCGAACTTCTCCTCTATGTGATCCATCAAGTCCCACGCGGCGTCTTCATTGAGGTCAAGTAACCAGGCACTGACAATCAACTGATAGGGTTTAAGATCCTGACCGGCATGCTCCATCGCGCGTTGGAAATAGCGCCTGGCCTCCTCCTCATCGCCTTCGGACAGGTAAAGAGCACCCAGGGAGCTCAGCGCCTCGGGATGATCGGGCATATACGCCAAAGCTTCTTCGTAGTCACGCTTTGCCGCGTCATAATCCCGCCAGTATTCTGCATTGTCAGCCTGGTTCATCCAATAGTCAAAGAGTGCCTGCCGCGCCCCGTGGTGATTAGGATCCAGTTCGAGAACGTGCTCCCAATACTGCACGGCACCATCACCCTGCCACCAATAGCGACTATTGGCCCATACCTCGCCCATTCGCATAAGCGCCGGGACATAATCGGGATTGGCATCGAGGATACGCTCGAGTTCATTGATCGCAGCCTGAAACTGCCCGTTGTCCTGCAGACTATCGACCAACGCCATACGTGTTTCCAGGTTATCCGGATTGTAATTGACGGCCTGTCTGTAGACGTGAACAGCCTCATCGTATTCACCGGCCTTCACGTAGGCTTCAGCCGCGCGTTTCCACAATTGAGCAATCTGCGCATCATCCAAGGCATCGGGATCATCGTCCCGACGGGGACGCCGTCGAAGGGTCTCACGCCAGGCTTCGGCTGCCTCGATATACTCCCCATCTTTCTCATAGGCTAAAGCCAGATTGTAAATCAAACGGAAACTGCCGTCCTCCAGGCGATAGGCGCGATCCCAGTACTCGCGGGCCTCCGCCCAATGGCCGTCGGTTGCAGCCTGATATCCCAAACGTTGATAAGCTTGGGAGAGCGCCATCTCCAGATTGCGCTTTCCCGGCTTGTAATGCAAAGCCTCCCGCGCAGCTTCGACTGCGGCGGCCGGCTCATCCGCTTTCAGACATGCTTCTGTCAGCCTATGGTAGCTCTCTCCCAGATTGAGCGACAGATGGGGAGCCTCGAATCCCGCCGCCAAGGCCTGATTCCAATGATAGCGCGCGGTATGCATATCCTCGCGTCGGGCCGCGAGGACGCCGAGGTAATAATGGGCGATCCCTAAAGAGTCCGGAACGGTTGCAGACCCAAGGGCCTGATCCAGCATCGTTTGAGCCTGGTCCAACTCGTCATTGTCGAGAGCCACCACCCCCTGCCACAGTGCGGGGGCACTCTCAGAAACCGTATACGGCCGGCGCTGGAGGTTGCCGGCATCCACTAAGACAGCACGATCTTCATCCGCCAGGTCGGACCAGGCTGGATGAACGGTAGGATCCTCACCTCGTTCGAGCAAGGTCAAGGCTAACCCGTAAGCTGCACGCTGCCCAAAAGGACCGCCAAGTTCATAGGCCTTCTCGTAAGCCTCGGCGGCTTCTGTCAAATTCCCAAGATTATACGCAGCCAATCCATGATAATAATGATAACGCGGCTCATCGGGTTGGAGGGCGGCTGCTTCGCTGAACCCTAGATAGCCGTCTTCCCATTGGGGTTGGGTGTCGTATATGGCGTTGAGCCCTTGCCGAAAATACGCCTCCGCCAACGCGGGCTCTGACAACATCGATGAATTTCTCTCCCTCAGATACTCCCAACACTCGACAGCCACGTCGTGATTGCCGCTGCGGAAAGCTTGAATCCCGTTATCCCGCAGGTCTTTAGAACTATGATGACCTGAACATTTTCGTTTGCTCATTGAGCCTTTCCTCGGAACGGAGTGAACAACTCATTGGATCTACTCCCATATTATACTGAATCTCTCACAGTTGAAAATACCATCTATCGCCGTGAAGAGCATCGCAAGAGCCCAATGCAAGGGCATTCCTTGCATTTCCATCCACTTACGGTACAACAGACCTATGAACCTACAGGCAAAGGAGAATCCCGTGAAATTCTACATCCTCACCGACCTCGAAGGGCCTGCGATGGTCTCGCGATTTTCGCAGACCCGCGACTACGAAGACGAGCCGGAGCGCAAACGTGAGGCGATGACCCTGCTGACCGGCGAACTCAACGCCGCCATCGATGGGATCCTGGACGCGGACCCCAACGCTGAGATCATCGCCTGGGACGGTCACGGCAACGGCGGCGTTGACGTGATGGCGTTTCACCCGAAAGCGAAACTCATCGCGCGAGGCCCCATCAAGCCCCCCTATTACCTTGATCGCTCGTTCGATGCCCTGCTCTTCGTGGGCCAGCACGCGATGGCGGGCAC
This sequence comes from Anaerolineae bacterium, assembly GCA_034437735.1. GTDB lineage: Bacteria > Chloroflexota > Anaerolineae > B4-G1 > SLSP01 > PWVB01. The sequence goes on along the minus strand of DAOTTS010000246.1, from coordinate 654 downwards.
ACCGAACGCGCCGCTCTGCCACACCTACTCCTCCCGCACCATCGAGTACTACAAACTCAACGGTCAGTTCGTCGGAGAGTTCGGCGCGCGCGCGATCATGGCGGGCACGTTCGACGTCCCCACCATCTTTGTCTCCGGTGACGACAAAGCCGTCGCTGAGGCCCAGGAACTGGTCCCCGGTATCCACGGAGCCGTGGTCAAATGGGGCCTTGGACGGGAGTTGGCCCTCCACCTTTCGCCCGAGGCAGCACGCCAACGGACGAGGGAGGTCGCAGCGGAAGCCGTGCGCCACCTCGACGAGATTCCCCCCGTCAAGGTTGCCCCACCCTACGAGCAGGAGATTCGCGTGTACGAAGGCGTCCCCATCGGCCCTTACCTGGAGGCGGGTGCGGAGCGGGTTGACGACCGCACGGTAGTCTTCCGCAGTGATGATATCTGCAAACTGCGGATCTAGCGCCATCCAAGAAGGCGTCACCTTACATTGACGATGGACGATCGACGACGTTCGACTGACGACTTGAGACCGACGATCCGCCGGTACGACGGAGGAAACGCAGTATGAGCCGACCCAACGTCCTGATGATCACCTGCCACGATATCGGGCAGCACCTCGGATGCTACGGCGTCGAGACCGTCCACACACCCAACATCGAC
>DAOTTS010000245.1:0-13034 GCA_034437735.1 Anaerolineae bacterium | reverse complement strand
CAAAACGCAACCATCGCTCAAGAAACAATCTTCGATACACGCCCTCTGGCTCATCTGTGCCAGCCACAAATCCTCCTATGCCAGTCTCTGTCTCATATACAAATCCTATACGCGTAGGATCAACGACAATGCCGGCATATAGCTCACGTAGAAACTCTTCTCCCAGAGAAGAAAGGAAAAAGCCCTGAAAAGATCGTTCATGGACAGAAACAACTTCGTTCGCGTCAGCAACCTGCATCGGGCGGATGTTTGGGTCATCCATTTTCTTCATCGGCTACATCTTCTAGAATCTGAATTATCCTAGGTAAACAAGCCTCTCTAGTAAGATGTCGCAAGGCAAACTCTCGGCCTTTTTGCCCTCTTTCAACTCGCTTATTGAGGTCCAAGAACATGACATCCTTAATCTTAGTCGCCAACAGCTTCGGTTGATCAGGTGAGATGACCCATCCGCACCCCGAAGAGTCTATGAACTGAGCAAGATCTGAATCAGAGAGAGCTAACGCAATCACGGGTTTTTCCGCCAACATATAGGCAATCAGCTTAGAGGGCACCGATACTAAAGATTGAGAACCATGGGTCGGAAGAAGCAGGACATCGGCCATCCCCAAAATTTCGGAAGTCTCAACCGCTGGCCAGGGAGATTTGAACTGAATATGATTAGAGGACGTCCTTTCCGCCAAATCTCGACAAGCTTTCAAGTTACTGCCCGCTCCTGCAATGACAAGGTAGAGATCCTCTCGCTTTTCAAAATATCCCATAGCTTCAATCAAAGTTTCCACACCGGCGGCAGACCCAATATTCCCCCCATATACAGCGACAAATGCATCCTTGGGAATATGTAATGCAGCACGCTGCGAAGCAGCATCAACCACAGGAGAGACAGATTGCCCCCCCATCCAGTTCCGCACCAAATGAACTTGCTTACTCGGTACGTTACGCTGATGCATATACAAATCCCTGAAGCGCTTGGATATGGTGATAATGCTTTGGGAACTTCGGGCAATCACCCCATCCATCCATCGCATAAATTTTGCGGCCCAACCATTTGCCTTAATCCGTCCCTGTGCAACGAGCGACTCTGGGTAAATATCTTGGACGCTGACAACCAACGGGATGTTACGAATTTTGGAAACTGTGTAAAGGATGCCAGTCGCAGCAATAGGCCAAGTGTTGGCATAAATCACATCCGGTCGCTTCAAAAACAAGGTTACCAAACCGCTGGTTAAGCCGAATGACAAATTCTCCAGGAAACGACTGATCGTCCGCGACTCCTTTGACAGGACTGAAAAGCAACGTATCATTTGATATCCATCTCGTTCTTCACAGTGAATCAGCCGCCGCGAATAACCTGGATATATCTCACCGGCAGGACGGTTTGGGAAAGGCGCAATCACCGTAACCTTATGGCCTCGCCGCGCCAGTTCCTCCGCAATATCAGCACTGGTACGACTGGAAACAAGCGGTTCAGGTGGGAAGACAGCACTGACAATCCAAAATCGCATAATAGATAGATCCAAGAGCTTCGAATGTTTACTTCTTCACTAAGTAGTCCCCAATCGCCAAAGCGTCCATTTTGGTGCGTACAAAACAATCGATACCCTCCTCTGGCTTGCAAACGATAGGCTCCCGCTCATTGAAGGAAGTGTTGAGCACCACGGGCACGCCTGTTAGGCCTTCAAATTCTTTGATGAGTCGCCAGTACAAGGGATTGGTTGTCTTCCCAACGGTTTGCAATCGCCCCGTGCCATCCACATGAGTAACCGCCGGAATCTTATCCCGTTTGTGTGGCAAGACTTCATAGACTTTCAGCATAAAAGGATCCGGGTAAGCCTGCGCGAAATAATCCCCCACACTCTCTTCTAACACAGATGGAGCAAATGGGCGGAAAGGCTCCCGATGTTTGATGCGTGCATTGATAATGTCACGGGTATCCCATCCGCGAGGATCTGCAATGATGCTTCGATTGCCCAACGCGCGCGGCCCCCACTCCATTCGTCCTTGGAACCAACCCAGCACATTCCCCGCCGCTACGATCTCAGCAGAACGCTTAAGCAACTCGTCTTTATCCAGTTTCTCATACGTAAGCCCATACTCCTCGAGCTTAGCCGCAATGCGGCCATTAGTGAAATACGGACCTGTGAATGCATCCTCCATTACGTAGTTCCGAGGCTTTCCGAGGATCTGATGATAGATATAGTAAGCTGCTCCCAGAGTTGTACCTGCATCACCAGCAGCCGGCTGAATATAAATATCTTCATACTTTGTATTCGGTAACACCTTGCCATTAAACACACTGTTGAGGGCTACCCCACCAGCCATACAAAGCACGGTTTGGCCTGTCGTCTCCTGAAGTTTACGTACCAGACTAAACTCAGCCTCTTCCAGCATTGCCTGAAGTGAGGCCGCTACATTCTGATGATACTCACTGATCTCGCTGCCAGCCTCGCGAGGTGGGCCGAGAAGCTCCACCAATTTCTTTGAATATAAGGTCCCCAAGGTTGGCGCGCCTTCTCCCCACGTCATAGTACCGCCTTCAGCCCCAAGGCTGAAATAGTCCATATTCAGTTCGAATGTACCGTCCCGCTGGATCCGCACGATCTTCCGCAACTCATCCATATAAATAGGTTCACCGAACGCCGTCAGCCCCATCACCTTGCCTTCATCACCGTAACGGGTAAAGCCCAACCACTGGGACAAAGCTGTATAGAGCCAACCCAGGGAATGGGGGAAATTGATAGCATCCATCACCTCAATGCTATTCTGACGCCCAACGCCCCACATCGTACTTACAAAGTCACCCATACCATCAACCGACAAGAGAGCGGCTTCCTCAAAAGGAGAGACAAAGAAAGCGCTCGCCAGATGGGCGCGATGATGTTCGACATTGTGAAATTCAGCTTGAAGATCAGAGCGATTCACACCAAGGGATTCAGCCAGAGCTTTCTTAGGATCTCGCACCTCCGCAGCGTTAGCCAAGCGATCGCGAATCAAGCTAAAACTTGGTCGCCTTGAGAGCGTATAGAGAACCTTCTTATACAGATGAGCGCTGGGGTTACGGGAGATCCCCACATGATCGATATCATAGGCAGTAATACCAGCCTCAGATAAACAATAGCGGATCGCCTCCGTCGGAAAGCCAGCCCAATACTTGACACGCTCGAAGCGTTCTTCCTCTGCTGCCGCGAGGAGCTTGCCATCTTCGATCAAACACGCAGAAGCACCACCATGGTAAGCATTGATACCAAGAATAAACATTAGTTTACCTTCCTTTTAGATTCTTGTATGACATTACTGAACAATTCACGCATTCTCAAACTTACAGATTCCTTCGAGAAAGACTCCTTTACCAATTGACGACCACAATATCCCATCTCTCTCCTTTGAGCAATCCCCGACAATAAATAAGACCATTTCTCAACTACTTGTTCCAAGCGATCGCTAACGACAAAGCCAGCTTGAGCTTGTTTCACATAATCAGCTAATCCAACTGCATTCGAGAGCAAAACCGGCAACCCTGCAGCCATCGCTTCAATTGCTGCCATACCAAAATTCTCGCGTCGAGACAAGAGAACTAACAGATCAGCATCAGCATAGGCCTGTAATAAATCTGCTCCTGTAAGCTTACCCGTAAAGTGAACTCGATCCTTTAACTTCAAAACATCTACCTGGTGCTGGAGACTAGAACGACATCCTTGATCTGGCCCAATGAGAGCCAGATGTGTATGAGGCAATTGTCCGGCGATTTGAGAAAATGCCTGTATAGTAAAACTTAATCGTTTCTCTGGCGCAAGACGACCAACAAATATAGATAATTGCGCCTTAGAAGAAAGTCCTAGCGCTTTACGCAAGTCCCCCCGTTTTGGTAGTGAGGAGAAAAAATCAAGGTTTATCCCTTCGGGTATTATGACACTATGAGGTCGAAGTGAAAGATCTTGAAGTTGCTCTTCTTCCAACGCACTGGTACAACGAATGATTTGGGCCTGATTAACAAGATGTTTTTCCACTAAATGAAAATATAACCATTTTTTAAACCATTTTTCCTTTAAAGCCCCCCGCATGAAGCTACCCATTGGACTTATAATATAAGGGATGTTAGCGGCACAAGCGGCCCTCCCTCCAACAAACATGGGATATGTCCATGTTGCGCAAAAATAAACAAGGTCAAATTGATCCATCTGTGCCCAACATGCCCTACCCAATTCACTGGAATGAAAAGGAAATAACCTGGCTAATTCTGAACGAGGAAAATAGTGAACACGCACTCCTTCAAGCTCCACCGGATAACTTGTTGGTACATTCAACGATTGCCCGGGGCCATTAGCGTTTGTGGTAAAAATCGTTACATCTATCCCCCTACTAGCTAAATTCTCACAAAGCGTTGAAACGCTACGAACTGGCCCTCCGTAGACGTAGGCTGGCTTATAGTAGCCTGTGATACACAATAGCCTCAAAGGTTAACTCCTTTTCAAGGATCGATAGGTAGAAATCCCACTTGCCAAGCATGCTCTGCCTTGTCGACGGACCGACCAGCTGTCAGATCGTCACAATTTCGACGATTCACGGGAAAGAAAGAGATGATCGTAGTTAATTTCAGAACGTTCAATGAAATACTGCCAAACCTTGAAAACTAAAATAGTGAAGAGTGCAGAAGCGATAATCGAACTCATCGGTGACTCGTTGCGCAGCAGATCCAGGAAAGGCAGCGTCCAGAGCGCAAAGGAGATATACTGACGATTTTCCAGACTGTCTCGCCCTCGACGATCACATAGCTGAAGCAGAGCACCAAGAAAAGCAAAAATCATCAACACACCGATAGGTCCAAAATTCACAAAACTCTCAAATAAAAGCCCAGAGCCTGCTACCGTCGTGGAAGGAAACTGGATGCCGGTAAACCGAGATGTCAAAGTGTTGTCGCCCGACATCCGAGGCTTCCCAGGCCAGAGTATGCGCGGAATAGGTGCCATCATCGCATCAAGGAACGTCATACCGTAAGCGTACTCAATAAGACCAGCATTGATGTTGGAAGCAGCAAGACCAATATAGTAATCGCGGTTGAGACGATGATCAATCTCTCGCAGGTGGTCTGGATTAGTAGGTGAGAAAACCTTAAAATCGCGTACCGTATCTATGATAGCCTCTCCACGGGATAAGAAAGAGCCTCCTCCCCAGACCTGTTCACGGATCGCAGATCGGTTCTCCATGTAAACAATACTCCCCGAGAGACCTAGATAAACGACACACACGACACCCACAATCTTCTTCAAGTCCAATCGTTCATAGCTTAGGTAGAATGTAATCAAGAACGTGGCAACTAAGGCAGCATAATTCAAAAACCCCCTGAAGACTATGTCAAAGAGCACGAAAGCAGAGATGGACAAAATGACCACTCGCCAGGCGTTACCAAACGCCACGCGCAACTTTGATTGGATTAAGAGACACACAGCCAGGACGGCAAATCTGTTAGCTACCTCTAACAACGTGCTCAGTGTAGGAATTTGCCCCAAGAAAGGCGAAAATGTTGACAAGAAGTAGAAGATTGCACCAACGATCAGGTAAAGCTTGATTCGGTTATTTAGATCCTTGCTCTCTTGAAATGAAGCTGAATCAGTTTCATGTGGTGAAGTTGGCCCAGTCAGGGCAGGGCTCAAGATTACGCTCCCAAAGGCAAAGCCAAACATCCCCCAAAGCGATTGCTCCAAACCAGTGGTCATTAACGAGATGGAACGCACTGGATGCCATGGGAGCAGGTAGATGACAGAACCTAACCAATGCCTAGCCATATAGTTCAGGAGAAAAGCCCCGGTGAGTCCCACGCCGCGACGGCGGCGGGAGGCTACGATGAGCGTGACCGCAAGCAGAACTATCCAGATACCAGCATAGAGGCCGATTTTGCCGCGTTCAGTCATAAATTTCTATCTCAACAATCAATCTACTTGTATCTAAAAGTCAATGAGCTTTCAGCATCAGGTGTTGTCAGCAAGCAGATCCAAGATTTGCCCTGCTCGGTGGACGTAGGTATGGTTTTCCAGTATCCGTTGATGTGCACGTGAAGCCACCTCAACACGGAGAGCGTCGTTCGACAATAGATGCCGCACAAGTTCAATCAGTTCGCCGATATTGTGATAGTAGAAGATATGCTCCCCCTCTTTAAACTCATCCTCCATCTCAGGGCAAGGGGAACTTACCTGGAGACCTCCTGCCGTTGGGATCTCGAAGAAGCGCATGTTAGCCGCCGGGTAATTCGTAGGATCAATGATATTAAGGTTGATCTTGGAAGCAGCAACGGCCTTAGCGAACTCCATTCCATAGAGAGGACGTCCCTGCCATGCCCGCATAATCGGACGATTGCCCCGGCAGCAGCGTCCCCAACCCGTTCCCCAGATATGCAATTCAAAATCCTTCAATTGTGACAGCACTCTTTCGCGTTCAGGACGCCAACCACCTATAAATGTTATCTCGGCTTCAAATACTTCTTTATCACGCCCATTTAGCTCAGCAATCGGGTGAAGCGAAGGATCACCAGCTAGTGGTACCCACAATGGCGATCCTGCCCCAAGTGTTCGAAAGACTGGAATCATTTCCTTACTATAATTAGCAACATGATTATATAAAGGTATGCAGACACTTAAATGCGTATTCAGATTCAGAGGCGTATCGGGCCAAACATGGATCAAATTAGCATCCGTTGATACTCGTATTAGCGACAAAGAGCCAACACGAAGCGGCTGTTGCCCAAAAGTCAGGACGAGATCAGGTCTTATATCCATTACCTTGAGCGCCAACTCCCGATGAGCTTTTTGAATCCAAGGCTCAACAGGTACGAATCTATTGAACAAACGCCCCAAATACCCAAAACGCACATTGCGGTTAATGACATCAAAGATATCAAAGGTCACCACTTGACAATCTAGGGCCTTGAAGGCACGCTGATAAGAGTTTTCAAGCGTACCAACATCGAAATTACCTACAAGCATTATTCGTCGCATACTCATCCCGAATATCCTTTGGATTATCTCCTATGGCAAAGATTTAGTCTGATGAATCCTGCGCACAAAGTCAGAGAGAGATGATTTCACGGCATGGAACAAGAAGGCCGGAATAATCAGACCGGCAACAGTTACCATCAGATAGAGTATCCACAGAAAGAACTTATCCCTACCTTTCAAGTTTGGGCTATGTTCTGCGAGCAACTTTCCTACCCACATATCTCGCGCAATTCCAAAAGCAAAGCTCCAGTTCACCCCAAGTCTATAGATAAATAACCAAGATGGATATGTAACAAGTAGAATCTGCCCTATAATTTGCCTCAAAATATGAGAGCGTTTCGAAAATTCTACCCGAGGCAAAATAGCATCTGCTGTGACCCTTATCACAGAATCAAGCCCGGTCTGTCTTGGTTCAAGCGACCAACCGGCACCCGCCCATCTAGCAACACAATCATTAATTTCATTCTCAACTTTGACGTCTTTTCGCACGGAACAGATACTTAAAGCCGCGAGCTGCCCGCCGGTTGCAACAATTCGGCTACCTAAGTACATCTGATAGAAAACTGAGTTGTCCCAACGGTTCGTCTCATGTTCGAGCGCAGCCTCACGCTTATAGATCAAACCCGATACGAAGCTAAAAGAGCGAAAATGACGTACCGCAACCTCTGGCCCGGATCCGAGTCGTTGTGTCTTCTGGGCGCGCTTGGTCACTTCGCCCGTCGACCAATCAGCATAACTCGTGAAAGCTACCTCCGGACCATCAAGACGACGCAGGTCGGCTGCAATCATCTTTAACGTCGCCGCATCGCTTAAGGCGTCATCATTGCCCAGTAAAAACACGTAGTCCCCGCGTGCTGCGGCCAGGCAGAAGCGGACGTTGCCATCGTAACCGAGATTTGAGGATTGGGTATAATACCGAAAGGCCCGACCTGACCGCTGCAACAACGGCGGGATGACGACGTTGGAGTCGTCTGGGGATTGATCATCGGAGATCAAGATTTCAAAATCGTGGAACATTTGATCAAAAATACTGTCCAGGACAATCTCGAGATGCCGCTTGCGTCCGTAATGGGGAATAGCCACCGTAAGGAAGGGACGAGGCCCCTTAACGTCGTGGCTGGCTAAAAGCTCGTAATTGTCAAAATCACTTATACTCATATGTTTATTCACCCTTCTAACGCAACATACTGTTATAAGTTAAGCGCAATATGTCCATAGATAAGCTTCTGAAATGCGTCAATAGCCGGAGCAAACTGTTGCTCGTAGCAAAAAACTTCTTCAAAAGCCTTCCGTCCGGCTATTCCCATAGCCCCAGCTTGTCGCGGATGATTAAGAATCTCATTTACAGCGGTCGCGACGCTTTGAGGATTGCTTTCGTCAGCTACTACACCACAGCCATATTGCTTGACAAGCCCCCGCATACTGGGTGAGTCAGACGCCAACAATGGCAAACCAGCAGATAGATATTCCATAGCTTTGTTAGAGGAAGTCGTCGGCGTTGAATGGTTAATCGTAATAGGCTCATAGAGTGCATGTCCAACGTCCGCATCCGACGTAAAACTCATTACCTCGTCATAAGCCACCGGAGGCAAGATCACAAACCGATCATCTACCCCCAGTCTTTCGGAAAGGGCGATAAGCTTGCGCCGATAATCTTCCCTACCTAAACCCATCACAACAAATCCCCAAGTTTGATTTGACCAATATTTCATCGAACGCAGTGTAACTTCAATAGCATGGCCCTCACCAACTCGCCCCTGCCGGAAAACAATTCTCTCAAATGCCAAATCTTGTTGGCGTAAAGCTTTCTTAAGCGCTCCCCGGGATGATACGGAGTGCTTGAGCGGCGCGTTTGCTACAATGAGCGGTGGCTGCGTAAGCTGCAGTTCACGCGCGACCAGCTCACCCCGCTCTTTGTCCGGCACGATCACGAGATCCGCCGTTCGGGCAAAGCGCCGCTCGAAAGCCCGCAACATGCGTCCTGCAAAATGCAGCGACCGCTTGCGATCCACAAAGTCGTGGCAGTGGTAAACGAGTGGGCATCCTTCCCGCTTTGCCAACAACCACGCCGGCAACAGCCCATATGCATCGTGCCCCACAACTAAGCGGGAAGCCCCTCTGGCTTCACGTAACACGCTCGCAACAAAAAATATATACTCAAGCCAGGAACCTCGCAGATGAGGCCGGACCCTTACTACCTGAACCTGCGGGGGATACGAGACACTCCATTCCTCTCCGTTATCCCGACAGTAAAGATCCAGTTCAAAGCCATGCCGCGCGAGCAGTCGCGCGCCATTCACGATCGGCGGATAGAGATCCGGATTGTAATAAGTGATAGCAGAGATATGAGCGTCACGAGACATAGATCATCAACACCTTCACGAATGAACTCGCTGGGCGGTCCAATGTTTGCGTCGAATCTCTAAGATCGCCTCTATGAACTCATAGCCAAAAACACCAACCAAAGAACGATAGAGAACCCCCGGAGGACGGAACCCGGGATCGATCTCAAAGAGCATCGCCAAACACTCACGAAACAGAGACTTATCCAATCCATAGCACGTCTTTGCCAAACGCAGCAAAGTAAGAGCCACGGCGGATCGCCTTGCATCGGTCACCGCATTTTGATCCTCCAGCAGAGCGACGCCAGAGCCTAAAATCCGCTTCTTGGCTTGACACCATCTCAAAAGGCTGTCACGCGACGTCCGTTCGCCGTCGTGATGATAATAACGCCCCACATCTTGATCCAGATGTACGAATTCAGATCCCTGAATCGCGATGCGCAGGATAAAGTCAAAGTCCTCAATGCCGATCAGGTCCCGATTCTCATCCCAACCGCCTACGGTCTCAACTAACTCTCGCCTTAGCAGATAACAGAAATTAGGATTCCATACATCTCCCATCAGCGCCTTAACCGGATCTTCAATCATATCGACCGTGTTGATTTCAGTATCTTCCGCAACCTCATCCCCCGCTGCAAAGGCGTTGCGCCAGTCACCGTAACACACGCCGGCGTCGGATTCCCGGAGCATCGCTAACTGTCGAGCGTTCGCGCCTGGGAGCAACCAATCGTCCGAATCGAGAAAACGCACGTACCGTCCCGTCGAAGCTGCGAAGCCACGGTTGCGGGCTGCGCTGGGACCGGCATTTTGCTGTCTCAGTACAGTGACGGACGGGCCAAAGGACTCGGCGACCTGAGCGCTCTCATCTGATGACCCATCATCGACCACCACAATCTTAACCTTGACCTCTCGATCCACAAGCGCGGATCGTATCGCCCGTTTCAAGAGCGATGCCCGATTATACACGGGAATGATAACAGAGACCTCTGGATAACTAACATGACTCATCTAACACCCCAACAATTCGTCATACGTTTCTAGATAGACTTTACTGGCAGCCTCAAGAGAGTATTTTCGCTCCACGCGCTGCCGCCCTGCCTTCCCCATCCGCTGACGTAGGTCTGGATCCTCCACCAAGCGTTGAATCGCCTGCGCAAGCGCTTGAGCATCTCCTACGGAGGTCAGATATCCGGTTTCGCCTTCAACGACCGCGGTCTCGGGCCCCCCGCAGCGCGTTGAAACCACAGGAAGCCCGCTGGCCATAGCCTCCAAGATCACGATTCCCAGCCCCTCCTCGTCGGATGGCAGCACATAGAGAGAGCTATCTCTATATAGCCCAGCCAAAACGTCATCATTCACTCCGATATACGTATCAATGCGGTCGCGGATGTTCCAAGCTTCGGCCATCGACCAATACCTTTGCGCAAGCGGCGCGCGGCCGACAAGAGCAAGGCGCGGCGTTCTTGGAACTGCGGCGCATAGTAACCCATAGGCTTCCAATAATAACTCGAGATTCTTACGGGGATCGTCAAACCGCCCCACAAACAATAGGTGACCCTCTAGCCTCTTACCACTGCCCGGATGAAAAAAACCGGTATCGACGCCGGGAGGTCCCAGCGAAATCGCAGACTCCGGCGCCATCTCAAGGACGAGATCCCGAGTGTAATCACTCTCGGCGAAGATGTGCTCTACCTGTCTCGCAGCATAACGGTCGACCCTCGCGCTTATCGAGGTCATCCACCGCAGCCATAAGCCGTAGATGCCGCTTGTTTGACGCAATACACTGACCCGTTCTTTGGACATGGTGGTTGCTACAAACAAGCACACGGGTCTATCGCATGATGTGACAGCAGCAGCGACGGCGGGCGTCCCAGATACAACCTGAATGAGATCGAACTTCTGTAAATACTCGGTTAAGATCGGACGGTGACGGTACCGTTGAAACTCAAGTTCAACCAGCATAGCACCGACGTGTTTGTAAGAAATGTCCCTCCAGACACCATTCAGTATTCGGATTCCCCGCACCCAACTGGGCGGCGATAGCAATCGCACGCTTGCTTCATCTCGGGCTGAAGCGGCTAAAGAGATCAAAGAGGGCTCGTATCGGCTGGTTGTTCTCAGCCTCTCATACAAGAACTTGGCCGTTCTCCGGACGCCTCCCATAGGGCCGACCCCCGTACCCAAAACAATCGCCACTTGCTTTTTAGCCATGGCTATGTCCCTGAGGCAAGTCCGCCGGCGTCGCGCGTCCTGAAAACCCATAGCGTTGTTGGTAGCGATTGAAGCACCGGCACATCAATGGCGGTAGTTCCAACGGCGACTGTCGATTCTTATACCCTGTACGGATTTGATCACAACTCTGATCAAGCCAATCATCAGGACATGCAATCCCCAAGAAAGCAGTCAATCGTCGCAGCACAATGTCCGGCTGCGAGGTCAAGTCCTCATACGTCACCTCACAAAGACGGGATCCCAGGTTATCCCGCCATCGGTCAGATTCACCCAGGCTAACTAACCATTCATAAGCGCCCCGCTGAACGTGGCTCTTAAGCACATCGACCTCTTCAGAGAAATATCCTTTTGCCTTACCCTCCTCAGCCAGAGCTTCCCATTTACAGTCATTACTCCCCCACCATTGATTGTAGTTCGTCTTACCGGCAATGCGGTAGGCATTAGTGGTCGCGATATGGTCGATGGAACGGACTACGTCCACGCCATTCCGGACAATGTGAATGTAACGTGCTTGATCGGTCAGCGCCTCCAGAAAGCCTATCCGGGCGACGTTATGCGGCGTCTTTTCTACAACTGCAGATACGGATTTCCCACGAGTCAAATTGCACATCAGCCTGTCAAACCTGGCCTGCGCCCCCGGTGTATGATGCGTACGATCCATAAAGAAATGTCCGCGTGTCTCGTGATGCAAATTTGTCACGTCGGCGCGAGGATCGATAGCTGCCCAGAGATGATAGGGCTCCTGAAAATAGCGTGTGCGGGGATGCCCGCCTAAAAGCTTGCCCAGAATCGTGGTACCGGAACGACCACAACCGACGATAAAGCATAACTGCATCCGCTCGTCACAACGTTTAACCCAACAAGGCATGTGAGCAAGTGATCCAGCCCACCACCTCTGCAATCTTAACCAAACCGCACGGGAAAAACGAAAAGCCTCTTTCAAACCGAAAAAACACTCCTAACTAGGGTCGAGGGCCCAAGGAACGAACAAGATCCACCATACCGATGTCAGCATTATGATAAAGCGCTATTGCACTTTCAAAGTCCCGCTGGCGCAGCGCCAACCGCCAGATGACCCGACCACAGCCGTATTTGGTGCGACGGATGGCTTCCTTTCGCTCGACACTAGACAGAGGACAAGACGGATCATTCAGAGCCTGTATAGCCACTTGGTAATCTGAACCATACGAGAAAGCCGGGTGCACGTTTCGCTGCCGGTTCTCTTGACCCGGATGCACTCGCCACCAAACCAATTCCCTCATCATCACGGCAACCGAATGTTCAGCTGCAATCCGCAGCCACATCTCTGTATCCCCCACGTGGCGGCGATTAGAGAAGCCATTCAGGTTTCTGAAAACATCTGTGCGGATAATACAGCCACTAGGACCCGTTAACAACAAGCCCCTGCCAAGGAAATGCTGACGATAGGCTTGCTCCGGTTTCAACTCGATCGGGTAGGGATGACGAAGTGACG
>DAOTTS010000244.1:0-2619 GCA_034437735.1 Anaerolineae bacterium | reverse complement strand
GCCACCACCTGCGCGGTGAAGGTCTCGCCCTCCACGCTGGCTACGGTCAAGAGGTCGCGCTGCTCCTCGTTCAGACGGCCCAGCCGTTCCTCGATGACCGCCTCAACCCGGGCGGGCAGCCTGCGCCAGTCCAGGCGCTCCCCTGCGATCCACGCCCCGTCGGCAGCCCGTTGGAGGTCGCCCCGGGCCTCGAGTTCGCGCAGCAGCTCCACAGTAAAGAGCGGATGCCCACCGGTCTGGGCATAGAGTGATCGACGGAATGCCTTCGTGAGGCGGTTGGGCTCCGTCGCCAACAGCGCATCCACGAAGTAGGCGCCGCCGATCTCGTCCGCTGCCCGTAGGTCGATCCCCACATCGCCATACTGCCGTTTCAACTCCTGGAGCACCTTGGCCAGGGGATGAGGATCCTGTCCTGAGGATTGCACGGTAGGCACTTCTTCGGGTCGGTATGCGCCAACGATCAGGATCGGGTAGCCGGTCAACCGCCGGCCCAGGTGAAGGAGAAGGCCAATAGATCCGCCATCTGCCCACTGCAAGTCATCCAGCACCAGGACAAGGGGATGATCTGCCGCCACCGCCTGAAGCATATTCGTGACCTGCTGGAAGAGCGCCTGTTGTTGAAGCCCGCTGACCTCAATCCGCTGGGCCAGCGTGTGGAGCTCCGGCATCCAGGCGGCCTCGGCCAGTCCGGCGTTCTCGGCGCGGGTGATGACGTCTGCACCGCGCACCAGCGTCTCGATCACGTAAGGGCCGTGATGCACCAAGGCTGGCAGTGTGACGGGCAAGGCGGTCCACAGCCGTGCGGCGTGATCCTGGCTGACCAGGCCCGCTCGCCAGCGGGATTGGACCTCGCCGGTGAGCATCCCGAGCGCCTCGCGAAACGGCAAATAGGCATCCCCGACGCCGGAAGTAGCGTTGCACGACCCGCTGATCACCAGCATGTCGGGATGGGCGGCCATCGCGCGATCCGCAAACGCCCGCATCAGGACCGTCTTGCCCCGGCCCGGACCGCCCACGATAAACGCGACTTGCCCGCGGCCGGCCAGCGCAGCGTCGAGATAGCCCTCCAGGCGGGCCAGCTCGGGTTCCCGACCGACGAAGATCGATCGTTCGGTGACAAACGGTTCTGCGTCTTCGTCAAGGAAGGCGGGTCTTTGGATAGTAGACGGTGAGGGCACCGGCGTGTTGGGCGCTATGTCAGCTCGTGGCCGATTGGGACGTCCGGTCGTGCGGACCTCGTCGTACAATGCTTGTGTTGCTAATGTCGGTTGAGCACCTAACTCCTCCTCCAGCACGCGCACGCAGCAGCGATACTGCCGAAGGGCCGCGGAGCGTTGCCCGATCGCGGCCAAGAGGCGGATCAGCTGTCGCTGGGCGTCCTCGATCCACGGTTCCATGATAACCCGACGACGAGCGTAGGGCAGGGCGCGCTCAGGATCAACCTCAGCGATGAGCCGGTCTACCAGCACGCCGAGGAGGTCCAACGCTTGCCGGCGCAGCTGCTCCCGCGTGACCGAGGCCCAATCGTCGAACCCGACTGCGTCTTCCAATGTGAATCCGGTCAGGAAGTCGCCGATGTAGAGATCGGCTGCTTTCGCGAGGTCGTCGGGCGGCATCTGATCGACGTGTTTCACGGCGTTTGTCAGCGCCTTGACGTCGAGCCAGTGGTCGCTTTCGGCGTTGAACTGGAGCGTCGCACGGGAGATCAAGAGAAAAGGCGGCTCTGCCTCCCGGTCGCCGATGACGGTGCGGAGGTTGTAGAGGGCATTGCGCAGGTTCGTCTGCGCAGAGCGGTCGGGATAACCGGGCCAGAGGAGCGCTGCCAGGCTCTCGCGCCGGTGCGCGCGGTCGGATTCCACGGCAAGGTAGGCCAGCAGGGCGCGTACCTTGTTGGAGTCAAAGTCGGTCGCCGCGTCATCCTCGCGGGTGACGTTGAACCCGTCGAAGAGCTTCAGGATCAAACGTGCCATACGCGTCCTTTCTAAGGGGGCGGAAAGCCTCCTACTTCTTTGGTCGGATGGACGCTTCTACCCTTTATTATAGCCCCACCCCCGCCAATTTGTCCAGTAGTCGCGGATTCACGGCGCTGGGAAAAGAAAAACCCTTTTCATCGACCCCTACTACGGACACACAAGCGACCATGCGATAACCATGCGCAAGCCATACGCACCGCATGTGTTCCGCATGCTAGTTCCCTACCTTCGTTCGATACCTTGGAAGTAGATAACCCACAGGGCGTATTGAGGGCGAAGGGAGGGCGGCGATGATGAGGAAAGCATGGCGGATGGTGGCAGTCCTGGTGATCGTGCTCAGCACATCGGCGTGTCTGGTTCAACCGCCGCTTGAGGCGGCAGCGGCGGACTTGGCGCCGTCAGACAGCGTGGCGCAGACTATGCCGCAGACTGTACCGACCGCTGCGGCTCAGGCGGCGAACGCCCCGGCGGCTTCCCCGGAGGTGGCCTACTGGGCGGAGCGGGGGATCGTCTTCGAAGGACCCTGGCAGGCGGACGAGATCGTGATGGTCACCGGTGTGTTGGCGCACTTCGCGGATCGTCTGGGCGAGGATCGCCTGCTTGCTCTGACCCGGCAGGCGGTCCTATCCGGCACCGGCGGGGGGCG
>DAOTTS010000243.1:0-4799 GCA_034437735.1 Anaerolineae bacterium | reverse complement strand
GGCCCCCCGGCGTCCGGCTCGACCTCGCCCGACACCGGCTTGCAGGCAGCAGACTCCCACGGGAGGGCGTCCCGCAGCCAATCGAGCGTGATCTCCGACGCACATTCAGGGGTTTTCAAGACGTTCACCTCCACTTACACCTCAAAGGCCGGCGTTGACAACGCGGATCCATACCGATGAAACGCCGGGGTTATGGAATTATGATATAGCAGGAGTATACTACCGGAAGAACTGGAACGCGGGTATCCTGCCCACACAGGGTGCCAAAACACATCATCCCGCCACCGTTCAGGAACTGCACCCAAAAGCGACCGTCGTATCTGAGCGATCGACACGCTCACAGTTATAGCTCCCGATCGGCCAGCGCCTGGATCTTCCGATGGACCACCACCTGATTGAGAAAGGCATCACGGAGCGTGGAATCCTCAATCTTCGCAGCCTTCTCCTTCAGCAGCGTCCGCGCGTCGGCAAGCACGTCACGCGCTCGAGAATCCGAAGCAGCCGCCAGCGCTTGATACGTCGCCAGATAGATGCGCAACTGCTCGTCGGTGCGGGCCGCTGTCTCCGCCGCCAGATATGCGAGGATCTCCTCGGCAGTGGTTAGCGCCGCATCGATCTCGCCCCGCCCCAACGCGACGCGGATGAGACCGGTCAGCGTCTCCACCGCCAGGGCGTGTTCCCCGGCCTCCCGCCGCAGGATCAACGCCTCCCGGTAGGCCCGCGCAGCCTCATCCCACTCGGCTAACCCCACCCAGGCGTGCCCCATCGCGTGCAGGGCACGGGCAGCCAGCGGGTCGTGACCGACCTCGCGCGCCAACGCCAGCGCGCGCCGTCCGTGACGGAGGGCCACCCGGTGTCGCCCCTCTTGATGTGCTAACAAGCTGAGGTAGCTTTCCGTCCAGCTCTCTCCACGCCGATCGCCCAGAGATCGGCAGATGGTCAGATCCTGGCGATACGACGCCCGGGCTCGCGCACCATCCCCGACGCGGGCGTAAAGGTACCCAAGATTCCCCAGGACGATGCTCTCCCCCCAGAGGTCTCCCATCCCCCTCACGAGGGTAAGAGCCTCCCGATAGAGGCGCAGCGCGCGGTCGTAATAGCCCTGGTTCTCCGCGACCAACCCAAGGCCGTTGAGCGACCATCCCTCACCGCGTCGATCGCCCAACGTTCGATCCAGGGATAAAGCCCTCCGGTAATAGACCTTGGCATCGTCGTATTCGCTCAGTCGCCACTGGACTGTACCCAGGGTCCTGAGCGTCTCCGCCTCCAAACGCAACAACCCGTGTTTGCGGGCGACCTGCAGGGCCTTTGATAGCAGATCACGGGCTTCCGCGTAGGCGCCCAGGTGGCGTTGGGCGGTTCCCTCGACCAACAGCGACAGCGCAATGGCCTCCGAGGCCTCTCTGTCCTCGGCTATCACCAACCGCGCGGCCTGCAACGCTTCGTCATAAGCCGCCTGGCGCATCAGAAAATGGGCCTTCACCGCCGTCATCAATG
This sequence comes from Anaerolineae bacterium, assembly GCA_034437735.1. Classification (GTDB taxonomy): domain Bacteria; phylum Chloroflexota; class Anaerolineae; order B4-G1; family SLSP01; genus PWVB01. The sequence goes on along the minus strand of DAOTTS010000243.1, from coordinate 3,302 downwards.
CCCGGACCTCGTCCGACGCCGGATCGGACGCGAGGACCCGCGCCGCGCGGCCGAAAACCTCCACACCCCATTGAAAGTGGCCCTTGAAATCCAGAAACCGAATCATCGGTCGGGTGGCTCTCCGCAACGTCTCGAGCTTCCCTAGTCTCACCGCGTAATCCCAGGCCGCCTTGACGTTCTCCCATTCGGACGTCAGGTCGGCAAGTGTGCCCTGCGGGTTAGCGCTCCAAAGCGCATCATCCTTGGCGATCAACGAGCCGAGATAGGTATCGGCGTGCAGGCCTTGCACGGCAGCGAGTGCATCGGGATCGCGGGCCAACTCCTCGGAGGCATACCGGCGCAGCAAAGGATGCAGGTCCCAGCGATCGGCCTGCGACAGCCGCACGAGCGATCGGTCCAGCAGTCTGGCGAGTGCAGGGAGGGTAGCCCCAGCGACCTCTTCCGCATCCACCGTCAGAAAGCTGCCGGGGAAGACGGAGAGCCGTCGAAAGAGCGCCCGATCCGCCTCCGGAAGCAGATCGTATGCATAGGTGAAGGTCGCAACCAGGCTGCGATGTCGCACCGGCCGGTGGGGCGTCGCCGATTGCAGGAAATCGACGTTCTGCGCGATCTCGTCCGCGATGCGGCAGGCGGAGGCCCCGCGAATCCAGACAGCGGCCAGCTCCAGGGCTAGCGGCAGCCCCTCGACCAGATGACAGATGCGGGCCACGCACGCGCGATTCTGAGCGGTCAGCGTCCAATGGGGGTCGACCCGGCGGGCATGATGGGAGAAGAGGGCCATAGACTCGGGGAGAGCCCCCACCTCCTCGGGCGCCCGGAGCGACGGCAGCGTCAGCCCCTCGACCCGGAGTGCCCACTCTTCCGGCAAGTTGAGACGCGCCTGCGAGGTCACCAGAATTTTGACGCGCGGGGCGTGCTGGAGAATCCTGCGAAGTAAGCGAGCGCCGTCCGGAAGCAGGTGTTCGAAATTATCGAGGATCAGCAGGATCTCGCGGCGACGCAGAAACCCCAGCAAGACGTCCACGGCCGGCTGTCCCTGACCAACGGGGATATCCAAAACCGCCCCGATCCCCTCGGCCATGCTCTCCGCGCCGCCCGCAGCGGCAACCTTGGTCAAGGGGATCACCCCGATCCCGTCCTGCCACTCCGGCATCTGAGATTCGGCGACGTGGAGGGCCAGCCGCGTCTTGCCGATGCCGCCCGGGCCGAGTAACGTGAGGAGGCGATGCTCGCGACCCGTCAGCAGACGATTGAGGTTCTCCAGGATCGCCTTCCGCCCCACCAGGGGAGCGGTGGCCAGAGGGAAAGGGGAAAGACGGCTGCGGTCGTCGTCCAGGGTCCCCGCTCGAATGGTCGCCGCCAGCGTCCGCGTCTCTTCCTCTGGCGGCAGGTGCAGCTCGCGCGCCAACATCGCCTGGAAGCGCCCATACTCCCGTATGGCCCCGTTGCGGTGGCCGATAGCGAACAACGACCGCAAAAGAAGTCGCTCCGCGACTTCATCCCAGGGATCAAACCGGAGCAGCCGGCGAGCACAGACTTGCGCCTCCTCCCCGCGACCGTGCGCGAGATGACGCTCGCCCAGCGCGTGCAGGGCCCGATGGACGGACCGGGCCAGCGACTCCTGTGTCATCAGCATCCAACGCTCCAGGGCCGGGCTGTCGGAGAAGTCCCACCCCTCCAGGAAACGCCCCCTGTAAAGGGCAACCATCGCTTCTAACCTGGGCGCGCAGAGGGGACATACGGCCAAGCGGCGATGGTCGTGACCCGTCACCTCGGCGATAAGACGCGGCAGCGCAATGACGTCAACCCATGCAGAGCTCCCGGTGTTGAATTGCAGGGTTTGTGAATCGTTATGGATGTGTGAAGGCTCGACCCGATCGTCTTGGAGCATCCGCCGCAGACGGTAGAGAAGCTGGCGGAGGTTGCGGAGGGAATCGGAGGTCGTCACGTCGGGCCAGAAAAGGTCGGCGATCTCCTCGCGCCCATGAGCACGGTTCGCCTCCACGGCAAGGTAAGCCAACAGGGTCAACGGCCGCTGCATCCGGGTCACGTCCAACACAGCGCCGCCAACCCACAGCCGGGGGACGCCCAAAAAGTGAGCGCGGAGATGAGGTTCAGCATTCATCGCATCTTCATATAACGTCCGTATAACGCCTAAGCCCCAGAATAGGTAACATAAAATCACCAAAACCATTGTAGCACACCCGGAGTGATTATGAAAAATGCCCATGCCTATCGCGCGTATCTCGTTCGGCTCTGGCCCAAAGAACGCGAGGGCCACGTTGCCTGTCGCGCGACGCTGGACGCCGTCGAGTCCGGCCGGCGCTATGACTTCGCCGAACTCGACGACCTGCTGAATTTCCTGCGCGGCGAGGAAGCCGAGTTGACCCACATAACGGATATCTCCGATCCGATCGACAAGGGAGGAACCCCATGATGCCACGCTATCGTAGCCCGAACCAGAAACGCACCCATGCCCGACGGGCTGCGAATTGGAAACCGATCGCCACAGCGATCCTGCTGTTAGCGGCGATAGCCGTCCTTGCACTGCCGGTGATCGACACGGGGGCCGCCTCCGCATCAGGTGGTCGGCAGAACAGGGGTAGCCACATCCTCCAACGGGATCCAGTTGCTGCCGCCTGGCAACGGGCACAGCAAGCCGGAGCCTATCACTTCGCCACGACGATTGTGGAGACGACAGCACCCTCACCGTCCGTGGCAAACGTCGGTCAGAGCAGCCGCCGGCAGCACCTCTACCTGGAGGGTGACACAAACCTACCCGAGCGGGGCTTGCATATGGTATTGTGGCAGTCGGGGGGCTCCGTGATGGACGCGCGCGACGGCATCGAGGTGCGCATCGAGGGCGACGAAGCCTATGGACGTTCGATCGGAGAAACGTGGCAGCCTATCGACGACTTCTCCGGCGCGTTCGCCCCGGGCAACGATTTGATGGCCTATCTGGCCGGCGCGCGTAATGTCCGGCACATCGAGCGCACCGATATGCCCTATGAGCTCTACCTTTTCGACCTCAACGGTCCGGAACTCGCGAACACCATGCGCGACCAGTTCGAGGCACACCTTCGCGAAGAGGGGGAGCTTCCGCCGGGCGTGACGTTGGATGTCTCGAACCAATTCCGGGATATCATCGGCGAGGGCCGAGTCTGGATCGATGACGATGGCCTGCCGAAGCAGCTCACCGTCGAGGTCAAATACCCGCAGCAGCAGAACGGCGAGCGGGTCACCACTGAGATCATCACCGATTTCTCTGCTTACGACCGGCGTGCGCTAGCCAGGGCGGATCA